>JBGVLR010000012.1:0-25056 GCA_045124375.1 Acetatifactor sp. | reverse complement strand
ATACAGTCGCAGCAAAAGTTAATTGGCAGTTCCGAACCGCCGATGCCAGAGTGAAGTTGAGCTCATTGTATCCTAAGTTTACTACAGCTTCCGAATAGGAAGTTGTAGTAATGCTAAATATCAACATGTCATTACACTAGTATACTAAAGTAAAGTGAGAGATACGAGGAGCGTAAAGCAATGAATCCGACAGAAGATGTTGTATGCGTGGAAGCCATTAAATATGTGATGCAGATATTCAGCAGTAAATGGGCGTTTTTGGTTATGGGAGAGCTGCATACCGGACCGAAGCGGTTTAATCAGATCAACAAAAGCATCGGGTGCAGCACGAAATCATTATCGGATACACTGAAATTGCTGGAAACAAATGGAGTGATCATCCGTTCTGTGCAGCCTACCATGCCTGTTACGGTGGAGTATTCCCTGACGGAAAAGGGGAGAGATTTCGAGAAGGTTTTTCAGGAGATGCGTAAGTGGGGAGAGAAGTGGCTGTGAGAGGAGACAGATTATGGTTGGAAGAATAATAGGATTGATTTCATGTTTATTATGTTCTGTTCCCTTCTTTATTATTTCAACTTACGATAAGGATAGCCGGGAACCGATTACATTTTGGTCCGGGGACGAATCGCTAAAGAAGAAGGTTATAAATGTCAGCGAATACAATAAGGAGATGGCGAATTTATATAAAAAGTGTGCCATTGCCTTTGTGATTGCGGGAATCGGTTTCTTACTGGTTCCGGCAGCAGGAATTATTCTCATTTTGCTTGAATGTACGGTTGGTATCTATGTGGTCTATAAAAAGTACAAAGATATACTGGGCAGATACTCATAAATGGGAATGAATGTGATTTTATGGAAAGTAGAGGGCGCTTAGGTTGAAAATACCGGGTGGCCTCTATTTTTGTCGCGCAGTTTGTAACAAATTAAAAATAATAAGCTAAAAAGATGTCAAGCAATATTATCTTAATATAGTTCGCTCGTGTTAGCTTTTTTGGTGAAAATGATTGTTGTCAATAAGACGCTTGTATATTATAATATATTTCGTTGTCCTGAGCATATGGCGCTTAGCCAGAGATTTGTAGCTGCGTCAGCAGTGGAAAAGCCGCGAAGCGGCGAAATCGAGATGATAGCTAAGTAGTAACAATATTTCGTTTCGACTCTGGAGGGTGCGAGCCCAACGGTTAAAATTCGATCTGGCTGACGAGGGGAAAAAGCCGGATGGAAAGCTTTAGAGATACGTTTGATAAAATGACGATGTCTGATAATGACAGGCATACCATGGAGGTATAAGATAATGGAAAAGAAAGTACGCAGGAAGCTGATCGCGGCTTTACTTATTTTGTTATTAGGAAACTTGCTGCTCTTTTTGACAATATGGCTGCTGCAGAAATATGACAATGTTTCTTCCGACCAGATATTGTTCCAGATCAAATCACCGGCATCAGGGGCTCATAATGATCTGATGTCAAGTGCGGTGGTTCGTGTGGGTGGCTTTGGAATCCTTTTGACAGTAATAGAACTATTTCTTTATCAGCTGCTTTCCGGAGGATTGCGCGAAAAGCTTCACAATCATTGCCGCTACAGGGAGTACTGTTCCACGAAATTTCCTGTTTTTTTCAGGAAGAGTGCTTTCATTTTTGCAGTAGCTGTATTACTGATGGCAACAGAATTTTTTGTGTCAGAGCTGGACGTAATCGCATATATCGATACGGTGACCACGGAATCAGATTTTATTGAAGATCATTATGTGGATCCCAATGAAGTAGAATTGAAATTTCCTCAAGAGAAGCGCAATCTTGTTTACATATTTCTTGAATCGATGGAAGCAACTTATGCTGATGTGACGGCAGGTGGTTCCATTACAGAAGATTTTATCCCTGAATTGACGGCGCTGGCAGAGGAAAACACCAGCTTTTCCAATACGGATGGGATAGGCGGTGCACTTTCCTTTAACGGTACTACATGGACAGCGGCTGCAATGGTGACGCAGACATCCGGTATGTTGGTAAAGGTACCTTTGACTGCTGATAATTACGGCGGTGAGGATGAATTTATTCCAGGCGTAGTTTCCATTGGTGAGATTCTTCAAAAGCAAGGATATAATCAGACTTTGCTGCTTGGTTCGGACGCATCCTTTGCAGGCCGTGACTCCTATTTTACGGAGCATGGTAATTATGAGATCCTGGATATTGATGCACTGAAGGATGCGGGGCGTCTGCCGGAGGATTACGAGGAATGGTGGGGCTTTGAGGACCAGAAGCTGTTTGCCTATGCGAAAGAAGAGTTGCTTCGGCTTGCCAAAGAAGGGGAACCTTTTAACTTTACCATGCTTACAGCCGATACGCATTTTCCGGACGGATATTCCTGCCCGTTGTGTGAGGATGCCCATGAGGAGCAATATGCCAACGTGTTATCCTGTTCTTCCCGTCAGGTTGCGGATCTGGTAGAATGGATAAAGAAACAGCCGTTTTATGAAAATACTACAATCGTCATCTGTGGGGATCATCTTACAATGGATCCTGACTTCCTTGAGGAGATTGATGAGAATTATGTGAGGACTATTTACAATTGTATCATCAATGCACCGATAGAGGCTGTCTGTGAGGAAAATCGACAGTTTGGTACGTTTGATATGTTTCCGACAACCCTGGCTGCCCTTGGGGTGGAGATTGAGGGCAATCGTCTTGGACTAGGCACGAATTTGTTCTCGGCAGAGCAAACTTTGACGGAACAATATGGATTTGACATGTTGGATCTGGAACTTCAGAAGAATTCTGTGTTTTATAATAAACAGTTTTTGGAGATGGATGAAGACGATATTTTTGTTGATTGATGGAAGCAGGGCTGCTGCACGAAGAAATTTGTGAGCGGCTCTTTTTTTATGCGTGTGCTTAGCATGAGGTGATTCATAGATTTCTTTTTTTTGCGTGTAGGATATTTATATCGTACAAAGAATTTTATATATACATCTTCTGTTAGATGGATTACACTAATGAGTTGTAGATACTGGTCAAATGATTAAAAACTTCTGTTAACAGGTGGAGATATCTATATAGTTCATGACAAAATATATAGTGTCTTGGAGGAGGTAGCAAATGAAAAAGTGGAGTATAAAAATCAAGATTATGTTTTGCATATTGTTTGTAGGATTATGTATGCTTGGTGGAGTATGTTTATATCGAAATAGTAAGACTGAAGACAATAAGGCAGAAAAGATGGTTGTAAGAGGTGAAGGAATGTGTCCGTTTTATACTTTTGAATCTGCTGTTGATGAAGCAGCTACTATATTGTACGGAAGAGTTGTAGACAAGTCTGATACCAAGGTTCATGAAGTGGCTAATGTGAATGGACGGGCATATTATGAATATTACAAGGAAGTGTCTATAGAAGTAATTGATATATTAAAAGGAACCATGGATCATACTATTTTTACATATTTGGAAATGGGAGGAGAAACAGAGGAAGTACTTTATATTTTTGATGATATGGAGCCGGTAGAGGTCAATTGCGAATATATTTTCTTCTTAAATAAATATGGTGCTTTTCTTTCACCAATGACGGTGTTGCCGGTTAGTAACGGAACTGTTTTAACACAAGGGAAAATTGTTCCGAAATCTGAAACAGACCAAAGTGCTGAATCTGTAGATATCAGCGTTGAATTATATTTTGAAGCAATTCAAACAGAATTGAGAGATTGATGTTTCCATGATTACAAAATTGCTGATTTATAGTGAGGTTTTGCATATAATATGATGGAACAACTAAAAGAAGACAGTGAACTTCAAAAACTATTGTCTTCTTTTAGTTGTGAACAGGACGAAGATATTGAGACATTTTTGTATAATAATATCTATATTGATGATAATTCAACAAAATATTCCCATTCCACATAAATATTTTTTACAAAAAATGAGGTGTAAAGAAAAATAAACTGCGGAAACTCAAGGTGAAATAAAAAATTAAGGTGTAAAGAAAAAATACTTGATGTAAGGAGGAGAGAAATGCTGGATTTGTGGGGATGTAATGTATATAGATAGCTATGGAGCAATAGCACTTATTAACAAATATTTTAAGGAGGGTGAATAGAATGATTGTGGCCGAGAGAAGAGCAACTGTTGCAATTGGCAAAATGGAACGCTTTGGTGAAGCTATGCCGGATGGTCGTTTGACAGCTCCATCTGAAAACAAGGTTTATCGTTTACGAGAGGCGATTTTGCAATCGAAAAAATTAGGCAGACCATTAACAGAAGATGAAATGAAGCAGTTTGAAGTGTAAAAAATATTGCAATCTCTTTTAAAATGTGATATTACAATATTAGTAATCATTAATAAACATAACCGAAAGGAGGACAATCATGCAGCAGAGAACAGAAAGAACAAATTTAATATGGAACTCAATGATGAACAGATTGTCCTTGGATTTGTTATAGATACAAGGACGAGCATTTAAGCGGCTTGCCGTAATAAAATTTGCGATACCTCTGTTCTGAACAGGGGTATTTTTTTGCCCTTTTTTAGGGATTTCGGTGAGTGTTGAAAGGAAAAGTATGAAAGTAGTAACAGGTGCGTATAGCACAGCAAAGATTTTTACAGACAATGTAGAAGAGTATGCCATTGCACAGATTCAGATGATTTGTGACAATGAGGCATCTAAGGATGCGAAGATATGTATTATGCCGGATGTCCATCCGGGGAAGGTTGGTCCCATAGGACTTAGTATGACGGTTGGAGAGAGGATTTTACCAAATCTAATAGGGGTAGATATGGGGTGTGGCATTTTTATGGTGCATATTAAGGAGAAACGGGCAGAGTATGAGAAATTGGACAAAGTAATTCGTGAGAATGTGCCAAGCGGTACCCAAATCAGAAAAAAGCCCCATTATCTTAGTGAGGAATTTATGTTTGACAGGTTGAAATGTGCAAGGCATATCAACCCAGGAAAGGCAATACTTAGCATGGGAACTTTGGGAGCCGGCAATCATTTTATTGAAGTGGATAAGGATGAGGCAGGAGAACTGTATGTGGCAGTACATAGTGGCAGCCGTCATTTAGGTGTGGAAGTGACCGAGTACTATTTGAGAGAGGGTCAGAAATACTTAAAAGAAAAGGGCCAGCAGGTTCCTTATGAAATGACTTGGCTGGAGGGGGCACTGCGAGAGGCTTATCTCCATGATTTGTTTGTGGTGCAGGAATATGCGGCTCTTAATAGGGAAGTGATTTTGAGTGAGATTCTAAAAGGCATGAAGTGGAAAGAGAAAGAATCCATTTCCTGCATCCACAATTATATCGAGGATGCGGAGGATGGATTAATTCTTCGGAAGGGTGCTATTTCCGCAAGACTTGGTGAGGATGTAATCATTCCAATCAATATGCGGGATGGAATTATCCTTGGGAAAGGCTTGGGGAATGCAGAGTGGAATTATTCTGCACCTCATGGCTCCGGCAGATTATTAAAGCGCAGTGATGTGGAGAACAAATACACCGTGAATGACTTCAAAAAGTCCATGAAGGGTATTTATTGCAGTTGCATCAGAAAAGACACTTTGGATGAGTCTCCTTTTGCTTACAGAGGTTTAGAGGAAATCCGAAGTGCCATTAGTGAGACAGTAGAAATTCAGAAGGTGATACGCCCGATTTATAATTTTAAAGCGGGCGGGAAATAAGGAGAGAAAATTTTGATAGTACAGATTAGTTCAGGGCAAGGTCCCTTGGAATGCCAGTTGGCAGGAGGAGCCCTATGGGAGAGATAGTACTTGCGATGAAATAAAAAAATATGGTGTAAAGAAAAAATATGGTGTAAAGAAAAAATACTTGACACCCACCCATATCTGTAGTATGATAACCAAGGTGTTTCGCACGAACACGTTTTTTTCGTGCCGATCAGCATTAGAAAGTAGATGATCACATGGAAAAGATTTTTGAGCAGGGTCTGTTATATGATTTCTACGGAGAGCTGCTGACAGAGCATCAGAGAAGTATCTATGAAGATGCCGTTTTCAATGATATGTCTCTGGGAGAGATTGCAGAAGAGCGTGGGATCAGCAGGCAGGGTGTTCATGATCTGATTAAGCGGTGCGATAAGATACTGCAGGATTATGAGAGCAAGCTGCATCTGGTAGAACGATTTGCCAGAGCGAAAGAGACAATCGGTGAGATTGTTCTGCTGACGCAGATGGATGATGTGGAATGCAGAGAGCCTATGGCACAGTTACAATCCATGCAGGACCGCATGATTAAGATCAGACAGATGTCACAAGACCTGAGAAAAGAATTGTAAACCGGCCGGACCGGAAGAGGAGAACGAATGGCATTTGAGAGTTTAACGGATAAACTGCAAAATGTATTTAAAAACTTAAGAAGCAAGGGCCGTTTAACCGAAGAGGATGTCAAGGCTGCTCTGAAGGAAGTTAAGATGGCGCTGCTTGAGGCGGATGTTAACTTCAAGGTGGTAAAGCAGTTCATCAAGTCTGTGGAAGAACGTGCAATCGGTCAGGACGTTATGAACGGACTGAATCCCGGTCAGATGGTAATCAAGATCGTAAATGAAGAGATGATTGCCCTGATGGGAAGTGAGACTACCGAAATTGCCATGCAGCCCGGCAAAGCGATTACCGTCATCATGATGGCAGGTCTTCAGGGTGCAGGTAAGACAACGGCTACTGCCAAGATTGCAGGAAAGCTGAAATTAAAGGGTAAGAAATCCTTACTGGTAGCCTGTGACGTATATCGTCCCGCAGCTATTGAACAGCTGCAGATCAACGGTAAGAAGCAGGAAGTGGAAGTCTTCTCTCTGGGAACAGATGTGAAGCCGGTGGAGATTGCCAGACAGGCAATTGCGCACGCTGAGAAGAACGGTCACAATGTTGTGATTCTGGATACCGCCGGACGTCTTCATGTAGATGAGGATATGATGGCAGAGCTTCAGGAAATCAAGAGTTCCGTGACTGTGCATCAGACACTTCTGGTAGTAGATGCCATGACCGGTCAGGATGCAGTTAATGTTGCCAAGGAATTCGATGAGAAGGTCGGAATTGACGGCGTAGTACTGACCAAGATGGACGGTGATACCCGAGGCGGTGCAGCACTTTCCATTAAGGCTGTGACCGGAAAGCCTATCCTGTATGTCGGTATGGGCGAGAAGCTGTCTGACATGGAGCAGTTCTATCCGGATCGTATGGCCAGCAGAATCCTGGGCATGGGAGATGTGCTTTCCTTAATTGATAAGGCACAGCAGAACATTGACATCGATGAGGAAAAAGGCCGCGAGATGGCCGGACGCATGAAGAAAGGGAAGTTCGATTTCGAAGATTACCTGGAAAGCATGAAGCAGATGCGTAACATGGGCGGATTGTCCAGTATCTTGAGCATGTTGCCCGGTTTGGGTATCAAGGGCGGTGATCTGGAGTCCATAATTGATGAAAAGCAGCTGGCACGCATGGAAGCTATCGTGTTGTCCATGACCAAAGAAGAACGCCGTAATCCCAAGTTATTGAATCCTCAGAGAAAGCACCGTATCGCGAAAGGCGCCGGCGTAGATATCAGTGTGGTAAACCGTTTTGTAAAACAGTTTGAGCAGAGCCAGAAGCTGATGAAGCAGATGGGCGGCGGAAAGAAGAGACACGGATTTGGCTTCCCGGGAATGGGCGGCGGAAAATTTCCTTTTTAAGCGGGGAACTTGAAACAGTAGATACGAACGAAATCGTTCTTATCATATATCAGGCAATTAAGCCACATTACACTATAACAAATTTTTATGCGTAAGACGCGGAGGTAAAGAACAATGGCAGTTAAAATCAGATTAAGAAGAATGGGTCAGAAGAAAGCTCCTTTCTATAGAATCATCGTAGCAGATTCCCGTTCTCCCAGAGATGGCAGATTCATCGAAGAGATCGGTACCTACGATCCCAGCACAGATCCCAGCACTTTCAAGATCAATGAAGAGCTGGCTAAGAAATGGTTAGCTAACGGTGCTCAGCCTACTGAAGTTGTAGGAAAGCTTTTCAAGGCAGCTGGAATTGAGAAATAAGTAATTCCGGGAGCCAAGCTTGTTGGTTGCAGAAAGGCGTGGTGATTGTATGAAAGATTTAGTTGAAGTAATTGCAAAGGCACTTGTTGATCATCCGGATGAAGTCGTTGTAACCGAGAAGACAGAAGGCAAGAATGTCATCGTCGAGCTTCATGTAGCTCAGTCCGATATGGGTAAGGTAATCGGCAAACAGGGAAGGATTGCAAAGGCGATTCGTTCTGTAGTAAAAGCTGCATCATCCAAAGACAACAAAAAAGTCGATGTTGAAATCGTCTAATCAGGAAGCTGTCGCAGCTTAGAGTTCTGCGGCAGCTTTTATCATATTCGGTATTGCAGTTCACATATCATCAGTGAAAAGCGGCAGAGTCTTTGCAAGTGGTGTGAATCAGAGCCGTAACCTTTCGGCGGGCAGCAGAATCTGAATCCGGATTCTGTAAAAAAGAAAGGATTTAAGAAATGGAAGACAAATTACAGGTAGGAGTCATTACATCCACACATGGGGTCAGAGGAGAGGTTAAAGTATTTCCCACAACAGATGACCCGAATCGATTCAAACGTTTGAAAGAAGTGATCCTGGATACGGGAAAGGAAGAACTGGTGCTGGAGATCGAAGGCGTTAAATTCTTCAAGCAGTTCGTCATCCTGAAGTTTAAAGGGTTTGATAATATAAATGATATTGAAAAGTACAGACAGAAGAGTCTGTATGTTACCAGAAAGAATGCAGTCCGTCTGAGAAGAGATGAATATTTTATCGCAGATCTGATCGGTCTTAAGGTGCTTGATGAGCAGGAAGAGCAGATCGGTATCCTGAAGGATGTGATGGAGACGGGTGCCAATGATGTTTATATCATTGATATGACAGACGGCAGGGAATTGCTGCTGCCGGCAATTAAGCAGTGCATTCTCAATGTAGATGTGGAGAATGGATTTATACAGGTTCATATCCTGGAGGGACTGCTGGATTAGGCGAGGTATCACATGAAGTTTCATATTTTGACATTATTTCCGGAGATGGTCATGAATGGCCTGAATACCAGCATCATCGGCAGGGCGGCAGCCCAGGGGCTGCTTTCTTTGAATGCGGTGAACATCAGAGATTATACGCTGGACAAGCATGGAAAAGTAGATGATTATCCATACGGAGGCGGTGCAGGCATGCTGATGCAGGCACAGCCTGTTTATGATGCTTATCAGGCAGTGGCAGGAGAAAAGAAGGTAAGAACCATTTATGTGACTCCCCAGGGAACGCCTTTTACCCAGAAAAAGGCAGAAGAATTTGCCGAAGAAGAGGAACTGGTATTCCTCTGCGGTCACTACGAGGGAATTGACGAAAGAGTTTTGGAAGAGATTGTTACAGACTATGTATCTATAGGTGATTACGTGCTGACCGGTGGTGAATTACCTGCCATGGTTATGATCGATGCTATTTCCAGATTGGTGCCCGGAGTACTGAATAATGAGGTGTCTGCAGAGACGGAAAGCTTTCATAATGATCTGTTGGAGTATCCTCAGTATTCCAGACCGGAAGAATGGCATGGAAAGAAAGTGCCGCAAGTACTTTTGTCAGGAAATCATAAAAATATTAATCAGTGGAGACTGGAACAGTCCCAGGAGCGGACCGCGAAACGGCGTCCGGACCTCTATGAAAAGTATCAGGAAAAGAGAAGGATCATCAAGAAGCTTTCCCGTAAAAAAAGAGAGAATATCCATATTATGGAACTCCTCTCCAGGGGGAACGGAGAGGTGCTGTATCACGAGGAAGATAATCTGCTTATTTATGACCGAAAGAGCGGAGCCTATATCTTAACAGCAATAAATCAGGAACAGGCAGAGAAAATGTGTGACCTGATTCCGACAGATGCTGCCATGTTCGTGGTAAGTCAGGAATTCTTAGTAGAGCCATTATGTGATAAATTCGGGGTACATCCCAGCATTCAGTGCGTTCAGGCCTGCTATACCAGAAAAGAAACACTTCCGGTGAAGCATAAGGACATTCGGAAACTGGATGAAGGCTTCTTGGATTATGCGGCGCAGCATTACCATCTCGGAACAGGAGAATATCTGGCGGAAAGAATCTCTGCAGGTGCCATGTACGGGGCCTTTGACGGGGAACGGATCATGGGATTTATCGGCTTTCATGACGAGGGCAGCATGGGGCTTTTGTATGTAGATGAAGCTTACAGGCATCAGGGAGTAGCAGCCTCTCTGGAAAGCTATCTGATTAACAGACAACTGGAATGGGGATGGGTTCCGTACGGTCAGATCGCCGTTGACAATGAGCCGTCAAAGAAGCTGCAGGAAAAGCTTGGGCTGTATTTATCCTCCGGAACAGTATGGTGGTTGGAAAAGTAAAAAAAGCTGAAAAAAAGCTTGCAATATGTCCCACAATATGGTAAAGTATGAATGTTGTGAAAACGAGATGGTCCTCTGTTACAGTAAGGTATTAAGAACATCCATTTTATGAAGGAGGCTCTACAATGAGTAACATTAGCATTATTAAGGAAATCGAAGCAGAACAGTTAAAAGCAACCGTAGACGAGTTCGAGGTTGGCGATACCGTAAGAGTTTATGGTAAGATCAAAGAAGGTAACCGTGAAAGAATTCAGGTGTTTGAAGGCGTTGTATTAAAGAGACAGGGCGGAAGCAACAGAGAGACTTTCACTGTAAGAAAGAGCTCCAACGGTGTTGGTGTTGAGAAGACCTGGCCTTTACATTCTCCTAACGTTGAGAAGATCGAAGTAGTCAGAAAGGGTAAAGTAAGACGTGCAAAACTGAACTACTTAAGAGACCGCGTTGGTAAGAAGGCAAAGGTAAGAGAATTAGTAAAATAACTAATGTGCCAAAAAAGGACAATTACTTATGTAGTTGTCCTTTTCTATTCCGCAGATATGTGGTAGAATGGTTTTACTGGCGTAAAAGCAGCAAGGTGCTGTTTTCACCGGCGGAAGGAATAAGCAGATGGCAAAGAACAAAGGATTAAGTTTCTACAGACGGCGCAAAAGTATCAGCGCTTCTTTAATGAAAGAGATATTCAGCTGGATCACCGGAATTGTAATTGCAGTTTTTCTGGCAGTGACAGTGAATTATTGCCTGGGAATGTCTACATATGTTGTCGGCGTTTCCATGGAACCAACGCTTTATAACGGACAGAGGATTTTCATCAATC
Source organism: Acetatifactor sp. (assembly GCA_045124375.1). Classification (GTDB taxonomy): domain Bacteria; phylum Bacillota; class Clostridia; order Lachnospirales; family Lachnospiraceae; genus Acetatifactor. Next base: position 13,864 of record JBGVLR010000012.1, on the reverse strand, counting down.
GATTAAGTTATAAGATTAAAGGGCCACAGGCAGGAGATGTTGTGGTGTTTCTGCCCAACGGCAACAGGAATGCACATTATTATGTGAAGAGAGTGGTGGCTGTTCCCGGAGATACGGTACAGATTCAGGATGGAATCCTGTATGTGAACGGGGAGGCAAGTGATTTGATTACAGTAAAGATTCAGGAAGAAGGAATCGCTTCCAATGAGCTGACATTGGGCAAAGGCGAATACTTCTGTATCGGTGACAGTCCCGGAAGCAGTGAGGACAGCCGTTCTGCCAATATCGGTCCGGTAGATTCGGAGGATATTATCGGTAAGGTATGGTTCAGGCTTTCCTGTGAGGATGCCGGTATGGGACTGGTAAAATAGTGAGGTAGAGAATGAATTATCAATGGTATCCCGGTCATATGACGAAGGCCAAGCGTATGATGCAGGAAAATATTAAGCTAATAGATTTGATTATAGAACTGGTGGATGCCAGGATTCCCTTAAGCAGCCGGAATCCCGACATCGATGAACTGGGTAAGAATAAAGCCAGAATTGTTCTGCTCAATAAGGCAGACCTGGCAGATCCTGTCTGGAACAAACGGTGGATCAAATATTTTGAAGAAAAAGGAGCCCATGTACTTGAGGTCAATTCACGTACGGGAGCCGGCGTAAAATCCATACAGGGTCTGGTTCAGGAGGCATGTAAAGAGAAGATAGAGAGAGACCGCAAAAGAGGAATCGTTAACAGACCGGTAAGAGCTATGGTGGTAGGGATTCCCAATGTCGGAAAATCTACCTTTATCAATTCCTTTGCAGGAAAAGCATGCGCAAAGACCGGCAATAAGCCCGGTGTAACCAAGGGAAAGCAGTGGATTCGTCTGAATAAAAATCTGGAGCTTCTGGATACTCCCGGTATTCTCTGGCCGAAATTTGAGGATCAGGAAGTGGGCAGGAATCTTGCTTTTATCGGTTCCATGAATGATGAAGTGATTATTATGGATGAGCTTGCATGCGATCTTCTGAAAGCTCTGGATGCGTTGTATCCGGAAGCAGTGAAAGAGCGTTATGGCATAGAGATGACAGGTGATCCGGCACAGGAGCTTCAGGGAATTGCCGGAAGCAGAATGTGTTACGGAAAGGGAGAAGAACTGGATACAGCCAGAGCTGCAGCCATACTGATAGATGATTTCAGAAGCGGAAAGCTGGGACGGATGACACTGGAACGGCTGGCCCCTGAAACGACTGATAAAGAACAAAAGGTGGAATAATAAGATGAATAAAGTATTAAGAGAAGTGATCAGTACACTGCTGTATCTTGCAGGGGTGCTGTGCTTAACCTGGGCGATCATCACATTCGTAGGTCAGAGAACACAAGTCAGCGGAGCCTCCATGGAGCCAACGCTTGACAGCGGTGACAATTTAATTGTCGATAAGATCAGTTATCGATTCCGTGACCCGGAGAGATTTGATATTATCGTATTCCCATGGAAATATGAGGAATCTACTTATTATATCAAGCGAATTATCGGTCTGCCGGGAGAGACGGTTCAGATTGACGAAAACGGAACCATCTATATCAATGGGGAAGTGCTGCAGGAGAGTTATGGGCGTGAGGTCATCAAGGCAGAATATGTAGGATTGGCTGCAGAACCCATTACTTTAGGTGAAGACGAATATTTTGTCATGGGAGATAACCGGAATAACAGTACGGACAGCCGCAGTGCCATGGTAGGAAATATTAAAAGAGAAGATATCATTGGCCGCGCATGGGTAAGAATATGGCCTTTCAGTAAGTTTGGCATTCTGAAGCATCAGTAGAGAGGAAAGCAGATGGCAGAGAGCATTCAAAAGATAAAGGAACAATTACAGGCAGCTTCTGTACAAGAGCTGCCTGCATTTATACAAGCTTATCGTGTGGATACAAGAGGCGGCGTTCAGAAGCTGATCATAGCAGCCGAAAAACGTCTGGAAAATTATGAAAAAGAAGTTCTCCGCACAGAAAATCTGAAGAAATATGAAAAAGAGTATGCTGCGTTTACACATATCTGTGGCATTGACGAGGTGGGACGTGGGCCCTTAGCCGGTCCTGTGGTGGCGGGAGCTGTAATTTTGCCGAAAGACTGTGACATCCTGTATATCAATGACTCCAAGCAGTTGTCTGAGAAAAAAAGGGAGGAGCTGTATGATATTATCATGGAGAAAGCGGTGGCATGTGCAGTAGGCTATGCTACACCGGAACGGATTGACGAAATCAATATCCTTCAGGCCACTTATGAAGCAATGAGAGATGCGATCGGAAGTCTGAAGGTACAGCCGGACCTGCTCTTAAATGACGCTGTTACCATTCCGGGTGTCAATGTGAAGCAGGTGCCTATCATAAAGGGCGATGCCAAGAGTATTTCCATCGGTGCAGCCAGCATCATTGCGAAGGTGACACGAGACAGGCTTATGGTGGAATATGATAAAGTATTCCCTGAGTATGATTTTGCGGGAAACAAAGGATATGGCAGTGCAGCCCATATTCAGGCTTTAAAGAAATACGGTCCGACACCTATTCACAGACGCAGCTTTATTCACCATTTTGTGCAGGAAATTTAAGTCTGTATGCCTGAGTCAGCAGGCTCTGGGGTTGGAGGGAGAATTTGGCGTATCAAAAGGCGATGCCTGAGAATAAACGAAAAGTGGGAGCGCAGGCGGAAAAACTGGCAGAAGAATATCTTACAGCATCAGGCATGAAGATCGTGGCCCGCAATTTTCGGAATCGTCAGGGAGAGATTGATATTATCGGATATCACGAAGGATATCTTGTATTTGTAGAGGTAAAGTATCGTGCTTCTTTGAAAAACGGGAATCCGGAAGAAGCGGTAGGTGCTTCCAAGCAAAAGAATATCTGCAAGGTGGCAGATTATTACAGATATACACACAAAGTTCCTCTGTCTATGCCGGTGCGGTATGATGTGGTTGCCGTGTTGGGCGAGGAGGTGCGGTGGCTTCAAAATGCCTTTCCCCATGTGTATCGATAGTGTAAAACAGGAGGCAGATAAAATGGAACAGTATCAACTGATACGTGCAGATAGACCGAAAGGCCCTGTCATTGACAGGCTGACGGAACGGATTCGGACCGAAAGAGGAGAAGAAGCACTGGAATATTTATCTTTTCCTGCTTTGAGGGAATGCGGGCTTGTGGAACATCTTTTTACCACTAGACAGGGCGGTGTAAGTGAAGGGATTTACGCAACCCTGAATTTGAGCTACAGCCGGGGTGATGATGCTCAGTGTGTTACAGAGAACTATCGCCGTGTGGCGAAGGTACTTGGCTGCAGCATAGAGGATATGGTCTGTTCGGATCAGACCCATACTACGAATATACGAAGAGTCACAGCTGCAGACGGCGGAAAGAGAATCACAAGACCGGCAGATTATCATGATGTAGACGGTCTTGTGACCAACGAACCGGGTGTGGCGCTGGTTACTTTTTATGCAGATTGTGTGCCATTATATTTTGTGGATACGAAGAATCGTGCCATCGGTCTGGCTCATTCAGGATGGAGAGGCACAGTCAGTAAAATGGGAGCCTGCATGTGTGAAAGGATGCAGGCAGAGTTTGGAACAGAACCGGAGCATCTTCTGGCTGCAATCGGGCCGTCCATCTGTCAGGCGTGTTATGAGGTGAGTGAAGATGTGGCTTGCGCCTTTGCCGATACATTCAAAGGAACAGAATCTCTTTTGAAAGAAATTCAGGAAAACGGAATCTATGGGGAGAATCTGCAGATAGTGGCAGAGGGCAGGCAGCCCGGGAAATATCAGTTAGACCTGTGGCTGGCTAATCTGGTCATCTTAAGAGAAGCAGGTATACCGCTTCAGAACATTTCTGTGACGGATATCTGTACCTGCCACAATCCCGAAATCCTTTTTTCACACAGGGCAAGTCAGGGAAAGAGAGGAAATCTGGGTTCTTTTCTCATGTTAAAGCCTGATTTAAAGAAAAATTAATTTTTTTCTTAAGTCTATTTTAAGAAAAATATGCTGTAATAAGTGTTAGCGAGCGGGACAGGCGGAAGCCTGTTCATCGCGAACGGCGAATTCTGATCACGAGCTTGCTCGTGTTGTACTAGAAGATACAGGAGGTAAGAGTATGGCGAATATTCTTGTATGTGATGATGATAAAGAGATTGTAGAGGCGATAGAGATCTATCTGAGCCAGGAAGGGTATCGGATTTTTAAGGCATATGACGGGGAACAGGCTATAGCGCTAATACAGAAAGAAGATATTCATCTGTTGATCATGGACATTATGATGCCTAAGCTGGACGGGATCAGAGCTACCCTGAAAATCCGGGAATACAGCAGTATTCCGATCATTATGCTTTCTGCCAAGTCTGAAGATACTGATAAGATATTGGGGCTGAATATCGGAGCGGATGATTATATCAGTAAACCTTTCAATCCGCTGGAGCTGGTGGCCAGAGTGAAGTCCAATCTGCGCAGATATACGTCCCTGGGAAGTTTGAATGCAGAGAGCAAGGCTCTTTATCAGGTGGGCGGACTTGTAATCAATGATGATACCAAAGAGGTGACAGTAGATGGAGAGCCTGTTAAAATGACGCCCATTGAGTACAGTATTCTGCTGCTTCTGATGAAGAATCTGGGAAGGGTATTTTCCATCAATCAGATTTATGAAAGCATTTGGAACGAAGATGCTATTGGTGCGGATAATACGGTAGCTGTCCACATCCGCCATATTCGGGAAAAAATTGAAATCAATCCGAAAGAACCACGCTACCTTAAGGTAGTCTGGGGAGTAGGATATAAGATCGATAAGCAGTAAAATGCCGGGAGGAGCTATGAAAAAGCCAACTTTCAGACGATTTTGCCTGAGTTTCGTCCAACACCTTTCACTTGCCCTTGCCATCACGGTTTTTGTATGGGTAGCACAGAATTCAGTGATACAGGTAGAAAATCTGTATGGAGAGACCAAGCAGCACAGGCTGGATTTATATGACAGTGAAGAACGCTTTGAAGACACGGCAGTATTCAGTGATATGTTTGATAACGCGGTAAGTGATTTGTTGACTCTTACCGTCATCAAGGCGCAGCTGGAGACTGACGGCGTTTATGATGGAGAAAAGCTGATAGATGTCACCGCTTTTGTGAATCGGAGAGAGGTTGTCAGCCTTTGTCCTATAACGGCGGTGTATTATCTGGATGATCTGATCAAGTGGAGCAAGAATGGACTGGAGATGACGGAGAAAGTCTTTAGCAAAAAGGACTTTGTCAATTACTTTGGCGATAATATGCTGGGCATTGAGCATTTTTATCTGGATGAGAAAACAGGGGATCTTAAATATCGGGGCGATTTGTCTGAAAACAGTCAGGATAGCACAATACAGGAAAGTAATCAGTCAGCATCAGGGGCTTCTGACAATGTGACGGAGCTTCAACAGGAAATTGACAGAATCAAAAAGGAAGAGCTGCAGGCCAGACTGGAAGAAGAATACAGTAATTATCAGCGCTTTAATGAAGATTATCTGGTAGATAAGGCTTATAATTACATCACGTCTCATATGGATAAGCCGGTTACGTTATCCTATGAAGATGATAAGGAATATGTTCACCTGGAAATGCTTAAAACAAGATATGCAACATCGGATGGTGTGCTCCAGCTGGTGGATATCGCTGAAAACTGGATGGATTACTGTAGTCTGGAAAATAATCTGATCGATACTATTGAGAGTCTTGCATATAATTACAATATGTATGAAAGCAGGAATGATTTGTATGCCAAGGGAAATACGAATCTGTCCTATCTGGTCAGAATCCCACAGGAGACAGGATATATTGATTACTCAAACATGCCGGAAGAGTATTTGACAGAAGACACTGCTGAGATAGATAACTATTTTGAAGACATCGGTAAATATATTCACTACTCTGTGGATGATATCGATTGTGTTGGTAATGTTGATATTTCTGATGAAGAGATGCTCCTTATGGTGGAGACGCATAAATATGCGTATCCGGAAGGTACCAGAATATGGATTGGAGTAGATACTGATTTTGAAATTGAAGGAGATCAGTTTGAAACAGGTCTTCAGGCGTTTAACAGTATTGTACCCAGGATGATGGAGTTCTTTCTGATGATTGGTATCTGCCTGATTGTCTGGGGAACGATATGGACATATCTTACTTATATTGCAGGGCATGCTTATGATGAAGAGGGAAATACAATATTATATCTGACCGCATTTGACAAGCTGTACACGGAATTTGTGTTAGCAGGCAGCGCAGCACTGTGTTACGGTGGCGTACAGGTATTTAAAATGCTTCTTGCTTTTGCGATAAACGGAGAATCTGACTGGACTAATATTTTTATTGAGAGATTCAGAAGGCCAACAGGATGGTATTTGACCGGTCTGGCTGCATTTTATGGCTTTATTGTCAGCTTTCTGTTCTGTTTAGGCTGGTATAGCCTGGTTAGAAGAATCAAGGGGAAGAACTTGTGGAAAGACAGTTTTCTCCATTGGATTTGGGAAAAATGTTGCCATGGAGCGACAATGGTAGTTTATCATAGAAGTACCATGGTCAGAACAATGATACCATACAACTTGTTTCTCTTAATTAATTTGTTCGGATTGGCCGGGGCATATGTCTTTTTAGAGAATGAATATGTGTCCTTTACGCTTGTTGCAGGTGTCCTTATATTTGATGCGTGCGTTGGTGTACTGCTTTTTAGAAAAAATGCGGAGATGGCAGATATTATGGATGCCATTAAACGGATCAGGCAGGGAGAAGTGGACTGTCAGCTGGAAGTGGAGAGGCTTCACGGAGAGAATCAGGAGATTGCAGAAGCAGTCAATAATATCGGTGAAGGCATTAAAAATGCTGTGGCTACCAGCATGAAAGATGAGCGGATGAAAACGGACTTGATAACCAATGTATCTCACGATATCAAGACGCCGCTTACTTCTATTATTAATTACGTTGACCTTTTGAAGCGGCAGAAAATTCAGACAGAGCCGGTGAAAAGCTATATTGAAATTCTGGATGCCAAATCACAGCGTTTGAAACAACTTACGGATGATCTGGTGGAAGCTTCCAAGATTTCTTCCGGTAATATTGTTTTGGAAAAAGAAAGGCTGAACTTGACGGAATTGTTAAATCAGTCTATTGGGGAATTTTCCGAAAAGTTTGAGGAAAAGCAGCTGCAGATTGTATTTGAACATTCTGATTGTCAGGCATATATTTATGCGGACAGCAGGAGAATGTGGCGCATTATTGAGAACCTGTTCAATAACATATATAAATATGCTATGCCCGCAACAAGAGTCTATATTGATGTTAAAGTAGAGAATGGACACATAGAGGCATCTGTGAAAAATATTTCTCAGATGCAGCTGAACATCAGGTCAGATGAACTGACAGAACGCTTTATCCGTGGTGATGTTGCCAGGGCAACGGAGGGCAGCGGTCTGGGATTATCTATTGCCAAGAGTCTGACAGAAGTGCAGGGAGGAGAATTTCAGGTCTATCTTGACGGGGATTTATTCAAAGTGACACTGCAGTTTGAAGAATATAAACAAGAGGAATTGGAAACAGAACCGGAAGAGTTGCCGATTGCGGATGATAAGATAGAGTTATAATGCTTTGCAATAAATGACAGATAAAAGCCGCCTGATGAAAGATAGGGAATCGAATCTTAAATCTCCCATATCTGATCAGGCGGCTTATATTTTATTGTTCTTTCAGGACGTTTCTGTTGTTATAAGCGTTCAAAACGCTGTGCATCTTCTCGGTGGTAGCCATAGCGTTTGAAAGAGATACATCATGGTTCATAAAGTCAATCAGGGAAGCGGTAAACTTATACATATCAGCCTCCACAAAATAAGGACGGTCATAAATTTCAGGGGGCAGATAGGTCAGGTTAGTCACGATGACTTTATCAAAATGTCCCTTCGCATAAGCTTCATCAAAAGCTTTCAGACCATCGGTGAACAGACCGAAGGTACAACAGATAAATACATTGCGGGCATTCATTTCTTTTAACTGCTTAGCAGTATCAAGCATACTTCCGCCTGAAGAAATCATATCGTCAATAATGATAACATCCTTACCTGCGATGTTATCGCCCAGGAATTCATGTGCGACGATAGGATTTTTGCCGTTTACGATAGTGGAATAGTCTCTTCTCTTATAGAACATACCGGTATCTACACCAAGTACAGTTGCAAAATAAATAGCACGGTCGAGAGCGCCTTCGTCAGGGCTGATAACTACCAGATGTTCCTTATCTACTACCAGATCAGCATCGGCATGGAGCAGGGCTTTGATGAACTGATAAGGAGGGGTAAAATTGTCAAATCCGTTTAAAGGAGTGGCATTCTGGACACGGGGATCGTGAGCATCGAAAGTCAGGAAATTGTTGACGCCCATATCACGCAGTTCTGTCAGTGCATAGGCACAGTCCAGAGATTCTCTGCCGCTTCTTTTATGCTGTCTGCCTTCATAAAGCATAGGCATGATAACATTGATACGATGAGCCTTACCGTTGCAGGCGCCGATGACACGTTTCAGATCCTGGTAATGGTCATCAGGTGACATGTGATTGGTATAGCCTCCCATATCGTAGGTAATGCTGTGGTTGAAGATGTCTACCAGAATGAAAAGGTCTTTACCACGTACAGATTCACAGAAGCGTGCTTTAGCTTCACCGCTGCCGAAACGGGGCAGTTCCAGATTCATAAGATAGTTGTCTTCAATGTAGCCATGGAAAGCAGGGTCATTCTTTACTTTATCATTATGAATGCTTCTGCGGAATTCTACAAGATAATCATTGATGGCGTGGCCCATCTTAGCTGCAGAAGGGAGAGCAACGATTTTTAAGGGGGCTACGGGCATAGCATTTTCAAGTTCACGTAAATTAGGCATATAAATCCTCCATTTGTATGGTGAAATTGGGATTATGGCAATGACGCAACAGAAGGGGTAAGACAGGTCCTCCCTTTCATCCGTATTATTGGCATAATAGATTTCACATATAAATTCTCTTGTATTTTAATAAAGAATGAAAAAATATCTTCTTATTAATTTATATCATTATGGTAGTGACACGTCAAGGAAATTCTTGTAGAATAGAAGAGAGAAATTTGTAATTTGGGGCTGGATGGAGTATAATGGTGGAGAAACGGTTAGAAATAAAAGTTGGAAGAATAAGAATAGAAGGATAGAGGATTTATTTTGATGAGCAGGAAAGAGCATGTAGTGAAGAAGGTGCTTGAGGGAAGCATTGGAGAAGAGTTGGAAATTGAAGTGGGGGATAAGGTCCTGGAGATTGATGGGACTGAGATTGAAGATATTTTTGATTATCAGTTTTTGATTCAGGATACGTATATAGAGATGTTGGTGGAGAAGCCGGACGGTGAGCAGTGGCTTTTAGAGATTGACAAGGAATATGATGAGGACCTGGGGATTGAATTTGATAACGGGTTGATGGATGAATACAGGCATTGTCACAATAAATGTATTTTCTGTTTTATTGACCAGATGCCGAAAGGGATGCGGGAGACGTTGTATTTTAAGGATGATGACTCCAGGTTGTCATTCCTGCAGGGAAATTATGTGACGTTGACGAATATGTCGGATCATGATATCGACAGGATTGTAAGATATCACCTGTCACCGATCAATATTTCATTTCAGACCATGAATCCTCAGCTTCGGTGCAAGATGCTGAATAACCGGTTCGCCGGGGAGGCACTGAAGAAGGTGGATGTGCTGAACGAAGCAGGGATTACCATGAACGGACAGATCGTACTCTGCAAAGGGATTAATGACGGAGAGGAACTGGAATTTAGCATCAGGGAGCTGATGAAGTATATTCCTAATCTGGAGAGTGTGTCGGTAGTGCCTGTAGGGCTTTCCAAATACAGAGAGGGATTGTATCCTCTGGAACCTTTTGAAAAGGAAGATGCAAAGGAAGTACTTGATATCATTCACCGGTATCAGAAAGAATGTTTTGAAAAATTCGGTATCCATTTTATTCATGCCAGTGATGAGTGGTATATTCTTGCGGAAGAGGAATTGCCGGAGGAAGCGCGTTATGACGGTTATCTGCAGCTTGAGAACGGTGTTGGGATGCTGCGGCTCCTGCTGGAGGAGTTTAGTGAAGCATTTGCAGAGGTGACAGGCGGTGAGACCGGAACACTTGAAGTGGTGGCAGGCAGTATTGCCGGGACAGAGAAACAGGAGATGTCCATGGCTACAGGACTCTTGGCTTATCCTTATATCAATCGGATGGTAGAGCAGATGATGGAAGCTTTTCCACAGCTTAAAATTCATGTGTATCCTATCACTAATGAATTTTTCGGAGAGAAGATTACGGTATCGGGACTTTTGACTGGTCAGGATATTTTAAAACAGCTGAAAGAGAAAGAATTGGGCGGCAGACTTCTGCTTCCACAGAACGTGCTGCGCAGCGGAGAGACGGTATTTCTGGATGATTTGACAGTGGAAGAATTGGAAAAAGCTTTACAAGTTCCCATTAATATTGTAAAATCAAGCGGGTATGATTTTGTTCATAGTATTCTGGGACAATAGTCGATGTGCTTCTGATGATGCAGGATGTGCATCGTAAGACGTTCGGAATTTAGCATAAAGGAGGAAGTTATGGCAAAGAGAAAGACCAAGCCTATCGTTGCGGTAGTAGGAAGACCTAATGTGGGAAAATCTACACTGTTCAACGTATTGGCAGGTGAAAATATTTCAATCGTAAAGGATACACCTGGTATCACCAGAGACAGGATATATGCTGATGTGACCTGGCTGGATACTGCTTTTACATTGATCGATACAGGAGGTATTGAGCCTGACAGTAACGATATCATTCTTTCACAGATGCGTCAACAGGCAGAAATGGCCATGGAGACAGCAGACGTGATCATTTTCCTGGTAGATGTAAAGCAGGGACTGGTAGATGCAGATGCGAAGGTGGCAGACATGCTGCGCCGTTCCCGCAAGCCTGTAGTACTGGTAGTGAACAAGGTAGACAGCTTTGAGAAGTATATGGCTGATGTCTATGAGTTCTACAATCTTGGAATCGGCGATCCGTATCCCATTTCAGCTGTGAACCGTCTGGGAATCGGTGATATGTTGGAACAGGTGACTTCTCATTTTGATAAGACAGAGATAGAAGAGGAAGAGGATGACCGCACCAGAGTAGCTATCGTAGGTAAGCCTAATGTAGGTAAATCATCCATCATCAACAGACTGTTGGGAGAGAACAGGCTGATCGTATCTGATATCGCCGGTACTACCAGAGATGCGGTAGACACGGAGATCACTTATAATGGAAAAGAATATGTATTTATTGATACGGCAGGTCTTCGCCGCAAGAATAAGATCAAGGAGGAACTGGAGCGTTATATGATCGTTCGTACCGTCAGTGCGGTAGAGCGCGCAGAAGTTGTAGTTCTGGTCATTGATGCTGTAGAAGGTGTGACGGAGCAGGATGCCAAGATTGCGGGAATCGCTCATGAACGAGGAAAAGCTGTCATCATTGCAGTGAATAAGTGGGATGCAGTAGAGAAGGACGATAAGACGATTTATCGTTTTACTGAGAAAGTACGTAATACGCTGTCCTACATGCCTTATGCGGAGATGCTTTTCATCTCAGCCAAGACAGGTCAGCGTCTGCCCAAGCTGTTTGAAACCATCGATATGGTCAGCGAGAATCATGCCATGAGAGTAGCAACAGGTGTTCTGAATGAAATCATGTCAGAGGCAGTGGCCATGCAGCAGCCGCCTTCCGACAAGGGTAAGAGACTTCGTCTGTATTATATCACACAGGTATCCGTGAAACCGCCTACTTTTGTAATCTTTGTAAATGATAAGGAACTGATGCATTTCTCCTATACCAGATACATTGAGAATCAGATTCGGGAAACCTTCGGGTTCAGGGGAACACCGCTTAAGTTCATCATCAGAGAGAGAAAGGAAAAAGATCAGTAATGGAACGTATTGTTTGTTTAATCATCGGTTATGTATTTGGTCTGTTTCAGACAGCTTATTTTTACGGAAAGGCACATGGGATTGATATCCGCCAGCATGGCAGCGGTAATTCAGGAACCACCAATGCTCTGCGTGTCATGGGAACAAAGGCAGGTTTGATCGTATTTGCAGGAGATTGCATCAAATGTATTCTGGCTGTCTGTGCTGCAAGAATTCTGTATGGCAACACACATCCGGAAATGATTTATCTGTTGTGCATTTATGCTGCAGCCGGAGCAATTCTGGGACATAATTATCCTTTTTACATGAATTTCAAGGGAGGAAAGGGAATTGCTGCTACGGCAGGTCTGATTCTGTCCCTGCATCCTGTATTTATTCCGGTAGGAGTAGTTATGTTTTTCGGCGCATTCCTTACCACTCATTATGTATCTTTGGGCTCTCTTCTGGTATACACAGGGTTTATGATTGAACTTGTTATCTGCGGACAGCTGGGCCTGTTTGCCATGTCTCAGGCTTATCTGATTGAGATGTATATTGTAGCGGCTTTCCTTACCGTGATGGCTTTCTGGAAGCACAAAGAGAATATCAAGCGTTTGCTGAAAGGCTCAGAGCGTAAGACTTATCTGTTCAAGAAGAATAAAGTAGATTAAGGTTAACAGGAAAGAGGATATATGGCAAAAATAGGAATCATCGGCGCGGGAAGCTGGGGAAGCGCCCTGGCAGTCCTGCTTCATAATAACGGACATGAAATCTGCATCTGGTCCGCGCTGGAAAATGAAATCAAGATGCTGAATGAGACACACGAACATAAGGCCCTTGCAGGGGTGAAGCTGGCAGAGGATATGGTATTTACCACGAATCTGAAAGAAGCAGTTGAGGGAAAAGACCTGCTGGTGCTTGCAGTAGCAAGTCCCTATACCAGGAGTACAGCTCATCAGATGAAGAATATCGTTGCGGAAGGTCAGATGATCGTGAATGTGGCCAAGGGAATCGAAGAGAAGACCCTGATGACATTGTCGGAAATCATCGAAGAGGAAGTGCCTCAGGCTAAAGTGGCAGTCATGAGCGGTCCTTCCCATGCAGAGGAAGTGGGAAGAGGTATCCCTACCACCATTGTCGTAGGCGCCAAAAGCAAGAAGACGGCAGAATATATTCAGAACATTTTTATGAGTGAAGTGTTCCGTGTCTATATCAGTCCGGATGTGCTGGGAATCGAACTTGGCGGTTCCCTGAAAAATGTAGTAGCTCTGGCTGCGGGAATTGCAGACGGACTCGGTTATGGTGATAACACCAAGGCAGCTCTGATTACCAGAGGAATCACTGAGATTGCCCGTCTTGGTACTGCAATGGGCGGTAAATTCGAGACGTTCTGCGGACTGACAGGTATCGGCGATCTGATCGTAACATGTGCCAGCATGCACTCCAGAAACAGGCGTGCCGGTATTTTGATCGGACAGGGCTATACCATGGAAGAAGCCATGAAAGAGGTCAACATGGTTGTAGAGGGCGTTTATTCTGCCAAAGCAGCCATGGCTCTTGCAGAAAAGTATCAGGTGCAGCTGCCGATCATCGAGCAGGTGAACGAGGTCCTGTTTGCCAATAAGCCGGCAGATCAGGCAGTGAAAGAGCTGATGCTTCGGGATAAGAAAATGGAGATCACAAGCTGGGACGGAACAAGCAGCTGGCAGAGTGAATAACAGGAATCATACGAAAATTGGAGGTTAGTATATGAGCAGTGAAGCAAGTAACAGCATCCTGGCGAACGGATTTGGGGATGCCGCATTCAGGGGAACCGGTGAATACGTAGCAAGTGAAGAGTTGATGGCCAGTGTAAACGTAGCTATCGCACTGAAAAAGCCGCTTTTGATCAA
>JBGVLR010000011.1:0-35411 GCA_045124375.1 Acetatifactor sp. | reverse complement strand
ACAATCCCCATACAGTTACCGGCTAAAGTTCCGCGGTCTGGTACAATTGGAAAGAATCATATTCAGAGCAGCTTTATCTTTTGTAAAAGCTGTTCTTTCTTTCTGCTCCGAATATGATACTTTCCTTAAGAATTATATCATCAGTTCTTGTTTTTTCACATTGTAGCGAGAAGTATTTATATTGCAAATATAGCGATTGTGCTATAGGTAGGCGAGACACCATTTTCCAACGATACCGTTAAAGAATAATGGGAATTTAGGGCAAATAAATAACACCTGCCAAGTAATAAACTCAACTAGTGTTATGCTTGATTTCGTTTTGTAGGATTACTACAATACATATAGATTGGACAAATTCTTGAAGCTATCTGTTGAAATCCCTCGTTTAAGTCAGCTTTGAGTATATAGCACTAACAAAATTTCAGAAACTATCTGCTATATTTACGTCTCGAAGCAGGTCCTGAACATATAGTATCAACAAAATTCTGAAATCTATCTGTTCAAATCATTCTCTAAAAGCAATTCCGGGGCAGATAGCCTCAACTAAATCCCTGAATCTATTTGCCGGAAATACTTTTAAAACAAGTCTTTAACATATAGTTTGTATAAATTTAAAATTCTATCTGCTCAATTTGCTTTTAAATGGCTCTTTTGAGCGTATAGCATTCACTAAACTCCATTTTCTATCTGCCAAGATACTGTAACAAGTCAATTTTGAGCATATAGAATCCGCAAAATTCAATGTTATATCTGTTGCCAACAAGTTTTCGCTTGACCATCCCATTAATTGTCTTGCGAATATGGCATTTGCACTTTACCTACTCTTCCTCACAAATATAAGAAGGCACATATATGACCTTCTGTTCCGGATACTCCCGGCTCTTTAGATAATCTGTTGCTGCTTTTACAGCAGCCAGTCCCTGCCCGAAAATATCCTGATTGCAGGTAACCGCAAATCCCTCCTGCAGCTTTTTCACATCAGACTGATATTCCGTAAAGCAGTCATGGCACAGGCAGACAGCTCTGTCGGTAAGCTTTGCCTTGCTGAGACCCAGTGGAAGCTGGAGCATGCCCATAGGCGAATAGATGCAAAAGGGATGACCATCCTTTGCCGCCTCCGTTAACAAAAGAGCAAGCTTTGAAGGAAGCAGCTTTTGTTCTCTGATGATCTTCCGCTCCAACTGAATGCAGGATGCGGCTTTCATCAACTGCGGACATTCTTCTTCCACAGCCCGGCAAAATCCCTGTAACCGTTTCTCCACATTGATATTATTTTTTACGGATAACAGGACCAGCTTTCTGTCCGCATAGCGGGATAAATACTTTTTTCCCATAATATAGCCGTCTTCATAAGCATTCCCGCCCACAAACAGGCTATTTTTCAGTTCATAATATTCGGAAAGCAGGATTACCAGGCACCTTTCAGTCAGCTTCTCCAGTTTCCGGTGAATCGCTGGCGTAATGTAGGTTGCTATGAGAATCGCCCGGGCGTTCATTCTTTCCGCCTCCTCCAAATACTCCAGCACTGTTGCTTCATCGCTTGTTTTCGTATAGATATTGTACTTTACCGGAGCAACGTCTGACTGCTCCCCGGCAAGGATCCCATTCCTGACTTCTTTCCAAAAATAATGTGGGACGTCAGGAAGGATTGCATATATGGCGCATTCTCCATCACTTTGATAATGTATCCCACGACATTCTTCCAGGATTCGCTGCCTCGTATCGGAATCAACACCGCTGCTATGACGCATCGCCTTGTTTACTGTTGATTTACTGATATTCAATTTATCTGCAATGTACCCTGTAGTATCCTTCATTTTACTTCTCCAGTTCCCGGCATTGTTACTCTTGTCATTTTTCATAATATATCATAACAAAAATTATCACATCTGTACATGATAATAAAAAATTTTGTTTAGTATAATGGCACTGCAAATTCTAAAGAAAGGAAAACTACTTATGGAATACCTATACTTATTACTTGCCTGTATCTTTTTTTTCACTGCAGTTCATTTTTCAGAAGTATTTTGAAAAGCGTACTATCGGCGGCTTGTCCGTCTGCTTATGTAACCTGTTAATCAGCTGTACTGTCATGTCTGTCTTTCTGCTCATAAAGTCAGGCATGCCTGCACAAATGAATGCCCCTGCCTTTTTCTATGCACTCCTGTATTCTGCCAGCGGTATCATCTGTTCTGTTGCCACGCTCACAGCCATGGGTTACGGCAAAGTCTCTGCAGTAAGTACCTATTGTCTCTTAGGCGGTATCGTGATTCCGTTTCTCTACGGAATCGTTTTTCTGGATGAGCCTGCAAGTGTTGCCAAATGGCTGGGAATTCTGATACTCTGCCTGTCACTTCTCCCCTCCTTCTTAAAAAAAGATGAGGAAGAAGCTAAAAGTGCCAACAAAGCCAAGTTTATTTTCTACTGTGTGCTGGTATTCGTGACGAATGGACTGATCAGTGTCTTCTCCAAAATGCATCAGATATCTGCTTTTGCAGTGGACGAGGACAGTTTTGTGCTGGTGACAGCTTTCATCCGATGTGCTGTTGCGCTTCTGATCATCCTTATTCTCGCTTTCCTGCAAAAGAAAGCCGGCAAAACGGATGTATTCAAAGCTGCCTTCTGGGAAATCGGGCGCAAAAAAATGACCGGAAAATTGTTCTTTATGCTGATTGCCTTTGCAGGCAGCTACGCCATCTGCAACGCTGTGGGAAACCTGTTCTCCCTGCGCTGCATGGTCACCATGGATGCTTCTTTCCAGTTCCCGATCCTCAGCGCCGTTGTCATCATCTTAAGTGCAGTCTTCGGGCGTATTTTCTTTCACGAAAAAGTCTTCTGTTGTCGGTTATCGGGATTGGCTTTTTTATGATAAAATAAGTTGTAAGGGCGTTTTCCTATAAGCGAAAACACCCTTAACAACACCTATTTAATATTTTAAATTGAGCTTAGCTTTTAAAGCATCCTGCAGCACCTGGGAAAAATTAATATTTTGCTCTAAGGCCGCAGTATTCAGCCATGCCGGAATTGTAAGAGTCTTCTTCACAGACTTTTCAAAATGCGTTTTGGCATACTCAGCAACATCTACTGTAACAATGTTCACGAATATTTCACCGGAATCCACACCCAATTCCTTAGCAACTTCCACAGGATTAATTTTATCTAAATCCGATGCTCCGGGGGCGGTTTCACCATCTTTTTGAAGCCAGTAAAGATAACCTGCCAGACAGTCGACAGCCATTTCAAGCGCTTCCTCAAGAGTTTGACCACAAGTAGCCAGATAATTTAAATCCGGAAAAATAACCGAATATCCATTTTCTTCCTTTATAAAACACGCCGGATAAGCAGAGAACATATAAATACCTCCTTGTATAATATATTGTAAAAGACAGCAATTATTTTAACCCTGCCTGCTTTAAGATAGACACCTCAGTCCCCCTTGAAATATCTTTACAATGAAATGGGATAGTAACTTTTCCAGGCTTTGTGGGATGAATATAATGCCTATGTGACCCTTCCTGTGATTTATATATCCACCCATCTGCAAGAATAATTCTTTCCATTTCCTTAGGTTTCTTCGGCATATTAATATAACCTCCCTTGTATAATATCTCATTATACGTATTGTGTCAATACGTGCTGCTTTTTCTTGAGTTGTTCTGTTACAATTAGTTACTGTTCACTCCGTGCCATTCGCAAAGCCGCACCTGCGGTGCTCTCCGCCGCTTTGCGGCTACCTTTGCTCATAACCCGGCGCTCCCTTCGTCAGCCCAGGCAGGAAAAGCCGCCTGCAAGCATGCGCTTTTCCTGCCCGTAGCTGACGAGTGGACTGTAAGTACAATTATATAGGCATTCTCCTCATTTGTCATTTAACAGCATGTTTAATGACAATTCTACTAAAATGGTATATAATAAAGATTTATCCCTTTTTCCAATCTCTCTTCCAATCTGCATATAATATATAAACTCCTTCTATCGGTGCTTACTATGACTAATTGTTCCAACCTTATTTACTTATCTGCCATTGCCTGTCAGATCGCCGAGTGTCTTTCTGATGATGAGCTTTCTATATTATCATCTGATCTTGTCGTTCTCAGTGACATGCTTGATAATATTCTGGCTCGTCGGTCTGCCTGCAGTGAAAAGAACCAGGTTCATGAATGCAACTAGTTTTCGTGTTTATTGCATACTTCCCTCCGATCTGTGCATACTGGTATTGAGGTGATAATATGGCATCCTACGTTGCCCCGGAATTGCGGGAAAAATTTGAGACACTTTCAATTGATCTGAAGAATAATATTCTGGAACGTGATGTACAACTGAATACGATTTATGATTTGATTGATATCTTAGAGGTCATAAGTAAGGGCGAATAGTGATATTCGCCTTTACTTTACGGCACACTATAATCAGCTATCCCTGTCAGGGCCAGCAATGCATAATCATGTAATCATGAAATTTGTCACTACAAAACATAATCAGAGGAACTAAAAAGTACCGCAAAGCCCAGTAAATTCAAGGCTCTGCGGTACTTTCTAGTGTTTACCGTACTTCTTAATAGAGTGGAGATAATGGGACTTGAACCCACGGCCTCTTGCATGCCATGCAAGCGCTCTCCCAGCTGAGCTATACCCCCATTGGAATACTTTGAGAACTTTTCTAAACGCTTAATTAGTATAGCATACTTCGCCATAAAATGGAAGAGCTAAATTAAAAAACTTTAATAGTAAAACTTTAATAGTCCTTTCACAGCAAGCTTTAACAGTGTTTCCCAGCCCGGCCGTTTCCGGAGACAAAGGCTTTTATAGCTCCCCGTCTCCGAACTCGGCATTAAGCCACCAGGCTGTGAAGCACAGTATTATCATTTCTTTTTTGCACTCTCGCGGTACTTCTCTTCACAATATTTGCAGCGGTACACGCCTTTCTCCTCGTCTGCCAGTACAAAGATATGAGGCAGCTCCTGCTCAATGGATGTGATACATCTGGGATTATGGCATTTAATCACATTTTTAATCTGTTTGGGCAGTACCAGGACTTTCTTGTCCACGATCTCACCGTCTTTGATGACATTGACAGTAATGTTGTGATCGATAAAAGCAAGTACATCCAGATCCAGCTTGTCGATATCGCATTCTACTTTTAAGATATCCTTCTTACCCATTTTCTCACTGCGGGCATTCTTGATGATCGCAACGGTGCAGTCCAGCTTATCCAGCTGCAGATGTTCATAAATGTCCAGGCTTTTACCGGCTTTAATATGATCCAGGACAAAACCTTCTTCTATTTTACCTACGTTTAACATATCTACCTCTCTTCTCCGCATATTCTGCGGCTGCTGTATTGTCAAAATTAACTGGCTGTTCCTACTGAACCTGGATTCCAAGCAGTGTCAGAATCAGTGCCATGCGGACATAGACACCGTACTGAGCCTGTTTGAAATAAGCGGCTCTGGGGTCCTGATCTACTTCTACAGAAATCTCGTTGACTCTTGGCAGAGGATGAAGCACCAGCATATCTTCTTTTGCCATGGCCATTTTATTAGTATCCAATACATAGAAGTCTTTCAGGCGGATATAATCTTCTTCGTTGAAGAAACGCTCTTTCTGCACACGTGTCATATACAGCATGTCCAGCTTGGGCATTACATCTTCCAGGCGAATGACCTCTTCATAAGAAATTCCTTTGGAACGAAGCATCTCGGTAATATAATCCGGCACGCGAAGTTCTTCAGGTGAGATGAAGATAAAATGAATATTCTCGTATCTTACCAGGGCATTGATCAGAGAATGCACGGTACGACCGAATTTCAAGTCACCGCAAAGGCCGATGGTAAAGTTATCCAGTCTTCCTTTCAGGCTGCGGATAGTCAGAAGGTCGGTCAGTGTCTGGGTAGGATGCTGATGTCCGCCGTCGCCTGCATTGATAACAGGAATACCTGATTTCTCAGCAGCTACCATAGGCGCGCCTTCTTTGGGATGACGCATGGCACAGATATCTGCATAGCAGGAAATAACGCGAATTGTATCGGATACGCTTTCTCCTTTTGACGCTGAAGAAGAAGCTGCATCGGAGAAGCCGATCACTCTGCCGCCTAAACGGGTCATAGCCGATTCAAAGCTTAAACGAGTTCTGGTACTGGGCTCATAGAAGCAGGTAGCCAGTATCTTGCCTTCACAGGCATGTGCATATCTGGCAGGGTTCTTTTCAATATCGTTGGCAAGATCAAAGAGCTTGTCCAGTTCCTCCGTAGTAAAATCAAGTGGACTCATTAAATGTCTCATATTTCCTCCATTCCGCCTGAAACAGGCGCTTTAAATTTGTACATTTTTCGATGAAAACCAGGTTATTAGCCGTAGAAAAGTCGAAGAGAAAATTCCCTTCGACTTTATATTTTATTTATAGGATAATAATTCTTCCACAGGCTTACGTCTGGGAGCAACAGGCTCCTCAGCAGGATAACCAACAGCAATCAATGCTACCAGTTCTCTTCCTTCCGGAATCTCAAGAACAGCAGCTGCCTCATCTTCATCAAAAATACCCATAATAACGGTACCAAGGCCCTGTTCATAAGCTGCAAGACAGAACGCTTCGCTGGCAACACCTGCATCATACATCTGCCAGGAGTCACCACGCTTGGTAGTATAGGAGCCATCTCTTTCAAAGCCACTGCGGCCTTTGATAATGGTAACTGCGATCACCATAGGTGCCGCCTCCATGATCGCGCCGTTATTAGGGAAAGTGGATGTACATTTGGCAAGTTTCGCCTTGGTCTCTCCCTCTACCGCAATATAGCGGACAATTTGAGTGTGTTTCCAACTGGGAGCATAGGAAGCAGTCTCTACAATTTCAGCTAACAGCTCGTGAGAAACAGGCTGATCTGTGAACTTTCGGATGCTTCTGCGCCCTTTGATACATTCTTTAGCAGTCATGGTCGTATCCTCCGTTATTTTCCTTTTCAGACATTTTACCATGTCCGGGCGTTGGTTGCAATCATTCTTTTCTTAATTTTAAATAATTATTGATAGTATTGCTCTGCTCACGGAGCAACGCTTCCTTTTGAACTGCTTTCATTCTTATCAGATCCTCATTCCAGAGTTCTTCCTCCTGGGTCCCCTGATAATATACAAGAGCCCAGCTCATGGCTTCCGAATACTGATTAAAGTATCCTTCTGCTTCTTTGGTATATTTGGCGCTCCAATCATTATCCGCTGCCAATTGTTCCACAGCTTCATGAAAGTCGTTTTCTGCCTGCTCCAGCTGTGTCTGAATCAACGTCTCATCGTTGAGCACACTTTCCGCTGACGACTGTTGTACACTCTGCCCTTCTTCAAGCTGCTTTTTCCCTATCTGACTTTCTCCAATTTGGCCTTCTGCTAATTGTTTCTCCACAGACTGTCCCTCTACAAGCCTTCCTTCTGCAAACTGCACTACCGCCAGAAGCACAAGTCCCACGATTATCACCGATTTCAGTCTGCTCCCCGAATAATATTCCCAATCCTCCAACATAATTGTCCTGTCCCTTTTTGTAAAGTTTATTCCAAAAAGGAACAGGACATGCAAATTTCTTGTAAATTTTATTCTACTCTTTCGTCACCCCAGAAGAATAGGGCAACCGTTCCGGGACCTGTATGGCTTCCGATCGTAGTTCCGATATAATTAATCTCGACCTTTCCGTTCAACTTCGGGAATCTGGCTTCTATCAAATCCGCTACTTCTCTGGCATCCTCGTAGCAGTCCGACTGGGATATGTAGCACTTACCGCTGTAATCCAGTCCTCCTTCTGCATGCTCTTCCATTTTATCCACAATAGCCTTGATGACTTTCTTCTTGGTACGGATCTTGTATCTGGGAATCAGCTTACCTTCATTATTTACATTTAACAGAGGACAGATATTCAGCATGGTTCCAACCCAGCCTGATGTCTTAGAGACTCTGCCTCCTTTTACAAAGAAAGTAAGATCTGAAGAGAAAAACCAGTGATGAAGCTTCAATTTATTTTCATTTGTCCAGTTGTAAATTTCTTCCAGACTCATGCCCTGGTCTCTTAAATCGGCCAATTTATCCATCAGCAATCCAAAACCTGAGGACGCTGCCAGAGAATCTACAACGTAAATCTTTCTGTCGGGATATTCTTCCTCCAGTTCTGCCTTGGCAATCATAGCAGAATTAATGGAGCCGGAAATACCACTGGATAAGCACACATGCAAGATATCCTTGCCATCTTCCAGAATAGAAGCAAAATAAGCCTTATACTCCTCCGCATTCACCTGTGAAGTCTTGGTCTCAGCCCCGTTCACCATAGCCTGATAGAAATCATGAAATCCGATAGATTTACCTAAATCGTCTGTATACTGCTTGCCATCCAACTCAAAATGAAAACAAATATAGCGTATATCTCTCTTAGCAAAGTGCTCTGCTGCTAAATCTGCCGTAGAACAGCAACTGATAACATAATCATTCATAATACTCTTCCTTTCTATACGGCAGTTGATTTCTCCAACCAGTTCCGGCCTGCGGTTCACACTGTTTCGCTGCGGTCATCTGCCTACAAAAGTGATTATATCAAATATCTGATGGAAATACAAGTCTTTGCCGCAAAATAAATGATCCAATACCGCACAATGTAGTTTTCAAAACCACATCGTACTGCATTGAATCATTTACATTTTCACATATCAGATTAAGTTGAGTATTATTTCAGATGCTTCTTATCAAGGAAATCCTCGGTTTCCTTAGCAACTACACCGCTTGCACCCGGATTGTACCGCTTTTATACAAAAAAAGACTGCCTCCATCACTGGAAACAATCTCTCAAAAGTAAAGCAGAATCTTACGGTTCTATCTCTGTCCTTTTGCCTGAGAGATTGGTATACTTTCGTACATTTTGCACCTTCGGCACCCGATTCAACGGGATTCTCCAGAGTCACATCCGTTCATAGTCCTCATCCGCAACGCGGAAACCTGAGAGTGTTACTCCTTCGGCAAGCATAAGCTTTTTCCTACAAACTTCGACTGTTATATGTAGTTGACGCAATTGTTAAAATATCACAATCTATTGCCCTTGTCAATACTTTATTAACTTTTTCTTAAACTTCATCGCCCTCAATCTCTTCCATCAGGCGCATTCCGGCTGTGTCTGTAACAGGCAGAGAGAATACGATAGATCTTGCCTTGGACTCCAGGCCCGCTTTATCCATAATAGCCCGCATAATATCATTCTTCTGATCCTTACGCACTACAATGAATATCATCTCTTTCTCCGGTACCAGCGTTACACCCATGAACTTCTCCGCTTTATCTGTTCCGGTTCCTTTGGCATGAATTACGGTTCCTCCTGCAGCATGGACTGCTCTCGCTGCATCCATAACAAGCTCCGTATATCCCTGATTGGCTATTACTACAAGCAATTCATATTTTGTATACTTCAAGATTGATTCCTCTCCTTTTATATAATCCTGCCCACTGGTCAGATAATTAAGCGCCTTCTTGCCTCCGATACTGCTTAGTGGTATCACAAATGCAATACCGATTCCCGGCAAATCAATCTGCATTTTCCTCTGAAGCCCCTGCTTCAAAGCCTTCCATTTCTCATTCGTCACGACATGGAAAAGTACACTTTTCTCAGTTCCTTCCAGTCCGAAGTAATCCAGAATCTCGCTGGCAGCGGTTCCACGACCTACCGTTATGGTAGATACATCCACGCCCATCTCCTGATAAAACGTAGCAAAACGCTTCGTCAGATTACGGTTGGTAATCGTTACCATCAAATACAATTCGCTCATTTATACCTCACTCCCGTGTCAGCACGGCCGACACTTATGTTAAAACTCTCCTCAAAAACTACAGTTCAATGATAGCATCCTCATCCAACGCATCGAAAGCATACTCCACTTCGCTCTTCTTGATGTTGCGCTGTTTCAGCTTGTATACCATACCGAGTATCTGAATGGTAATTAACGGCGTCATGGCTACCATAGCTACTACACCGAAAGCATCTGTTACCAGATTACCGCCTACTGCGATACAAGCACCCTGCGCCAACGGTAACAGGAATGTTGCCGTCATAGGACCGGATGCAACTCCGCCGGAGTCAAATGCAATAGCCGTGAATATCTTCGGTACAAAGAAAGCCAGACCAATTGCAATAGCATAGCCCGGAATCAGGAAATACAAAATCGGGATGCCGGTCAAAACTCTGATCATTGCCAGAGCTACAGATGCAGCTACACCAATGGAAAGGCTGGCTCCCATAGCATTTGCAGAGATAGCGTCATCAGTGATTTCTTCTACCTGATGATTGAGCACATAGACTGCAGGCTCTGCTTTTACAATGAAATATCCGATCAAGGCTCCGATCGGTACCAGTAAATAACGATACTCATTAGCTGCCAGCACTCTTCCCAGATAATTACCTGCAGGCATAAATCCTACATTGGCACCGGTCAGGAACAATACCAGACCTATATATGTATATACCAGTCCGACCACAATCTTACCCAGCGCCCTGCCCGACAGATGCAGTGCAAAGATCTGGAACAATCCGAAGAACAGGATAATAGGAAGTAAAGATATAGCTATTTCTTCCATATAAGCAGGCAGTTCATGTGCGAAAAGGTTCCACAAATCCACTGAATTCTCCACCTGAGGAATCTGACTTACACTGTAGCTGCTTTCGCCGGGCTGATAGATCATGCCCAGAATCAGTACCGCCAGAATCGGTCCTATAGAACACAGTGCTACCAGACCGAAGCTGTCATCTGCAGCATGGTGGTCGGTACGGATAGCTGCAATACCTACACCGAGAGCCATGATAAAAGGAACCGTCATGGGACCTGTCGTTACACCGCCGGAATCAAAAGCAATCGCTCTGAAATCTGACGGTACAAAGAATACCAGTGTAAATACAATCAAATAAAAGAATACCAATAAGTGGGATAATGCGATTCCAAACAGCATACGTAAAAGTGCTATCACCAGAAATACGCCCACGCCTACGGCAACTGCCATTATCAGCACCATGTTCGGCACTGACGGTACCTGAGAAGCCAGCACCTGCAGATCCGGTTCTGATATGGTTATGATCACTCCCAGTATAAAGGATAATCCAATAATAATCCAAATATTTTTCGTCTGTGTCATCTTGGCACCTACTTTTTCACCCATAGGTGTCATGGACATCTCTGCTCCCAGTGTAAAGAACATCATGCCCACCATGACCATCAGTGCTCCTACCAGAAAACATAACAAAATACTGGGGGTTATCGGTGCTATAGTAAAGCTGAGAAGCAATACTATAACAATAACAGGAAGTACCGCTTTTAACGATTCTTCAAATTTACTTTTTAGCTTTGGGTTCCACAATTTCAAGCAATCACCTCTGTCAATAATTTACATAATATTCATCATAACATAAACGAAAAGATTGTTCCAGACATTTTATTTTTATTTTAGAACGTCCGAACAATCTTAACATTTTATTAACACCTCTCGACAACACCCGGTTAATTACCGCATTCCACGCTGATCTTATTGAAGATTCCCATGATATCTTCCGTCTTCACCACTGCCTTTTCTTCACCGGATTTATCCAGAATCACATTGCCTTCGTGCATCATCACAAGTCTGGTGCCGTACTCCACCGCATAACGCAGGTTGTGCGTAACCATGATCGTGGTCACTTTCTTCTCCCTGACCACCTGATCAGTCAATTCCATGATGATCTCCGCTGTCTTCGGATCAAGCGCTGCAGTGTGTTCATCCAGTATCAGGAAATCAATAGGTGTCATTGTAGCCATTAAAAGCGCTAATGCCTGACGCTGACCGCCGGACAGGGACCCTACCGGAACACCCATCTTGTCTTCCAGCCCCAGATTCAAAGGGCGAAGCATCTCCCGATAACTTTCTGTTCTTGCTTTATTCACACCTCTGCCCAGGTTATAAGGCTTTCCTTTATTTTCGGCAATCGACATATTTTCCAGAATCGTCATGCTCGGGCAGGTGCCTTTGGACGGATCCTGATAAACTCTGCCGATATGCTTCTGGCGGATAAAATCCTTCTGTCTTTTGATATCCCTGTTATTTACCAGTATCTTCCCGCTGTCTACCGGTATGCTTCCGCAGATTATATTCAGCATGGAAGTCTTGCCGGAGCCGTTGCTTCCCACTACAGATACGAATTCGCCGTCTTTCACGGTAAAATTAAAATCCTTGAAGAGGCAAAGTTCATTCACAGAACCGGGATTATAATTTTTATTGATATTTACCAGTTGAAGCATCAGCTCACCTTCTTTCTATCCATACTGATAACCAGGATGATCAGGAAAAGTACACTCGTTACAAGCTTGATCGCGTTAGGATCGATACCTGCAAACATCGCCAACGCTACACATCCCTTATACAAAACAGAACCCACAAGAACGCTGCTGGTGACACGCAGGAATGTCATCTTTTTAAAGAGGCTGGTGCCGATGATAACGCTGGCCAGACCGATAACAACTGCTCCCGTACCAATCGTGATCTCAAAGCTTCGCTGCTGCTGTGCATAGATACAGCCGCTTAAGGACACCAGACCATTTGCAATGGATAAGCCCACAATTTTTACCAGACCTCTATCCACACCCAGGCTGGTTACAATGGTATCATTATCACCGACTGCCCGCAGCAGGAAACCTGATTTGGTGCTCATATACCAGTCGAGAAGATATTTTGCCGCCATTGTTATGATAAAGATAATAATAACCCTTTTGTAATCTGTCAGAAAAGAAGGAATCACCGCATCTACCAGGCTGTTGTCAAATATGGTCTTCTGATTAAAGATCGGTACATAGCCGGAGCCTGCCACCCAGAGATTGACCGTATACAGTCCTGTCATCATAATGATACCGGATAACAGATCCCTTACCTTTAATTTTACATGAATCAGTCCGGTACAGATACCTACCAGTGTCCCTCCCAGAAAAGAAACGGGAAGTGTCAGGATGGGTGAAAGTCCCAGCTTACTGATCATAAAGACAGTGATCGCTGCTCCGAACGGGAAGCTGCCGTCTACCGTAAGATCAGGAAAATCCAGTATTTTATATGTGATATAAACGCCCAGAGCGAGAATTCCGTAAATCATTCCCTGTTCCAGAACACTCAATAATAATGCCATGATTCCAACTCCTTAACTGCTTAATTCCTATTCTGCCACAATTTCTTTTTGATTTCTATTCTACCACAATTTCTTCAAATTTCTGATATGCACCTGCTACAAAATCATCTGCCAGTGTAATGCCTATCTTTTCAGCCGCTGCAGTATTCACGTACAGGCTGGGCTCTGTAATGATTTCATATGGCATCTCAGAAGCTTTTGCCTCTCCCTTAAGAACTTTCGCTGCCATCTTACCGGTCTGGATACCCAGTTCGTAATATTCCAGGCCCATAGCTGCCAAACAGCCTGCCTTTACCTGCTCTACTTCTGAGCCAAATACAGGGATATTTTTCTTATTTGCTTCATCCAAAACTGTCTGCAGTGCACTTACTACTGTATTGTCTGTCAGATTGGAGATGCAATCCACCTTACTTACCAGATCCGCAGCTGCCATAGCCACTTCGGAAATAGCTGTTACACCGGTATCCACGATTTCAAAACCATAGTTTTCAGCTACTTCCTTATATTTTGCTACTGTACTGATGGAATTGGCCTCACTGGTGGTATAGATAATACCGATTTTCTCAGCATCCGGCAGAATCTGACGAATCATCTGCAGCTGCTCTTCTACTGCCAATGCATCAGAAGTACCGGTAACATTGCCCACCGGCATGCCGTCTTCACCTGCAAGACCTGCTTCTACAGGGTCAGATACTGCCGTGTAGATCACAGGAATGTCTGTATTCATAGTTGCATTATATGCTGTCATAGCACTGGGAGTTGCAATGGCACAGATCAGGTCCACTTTCTTGGTAACAAAATTGCTGGCGGTCAGACCGGCTGTACCACTCTCTGCCTGAGCATTCACATATTCCACAGTCAGGTTCTCTCCTTCTATGATACCTTCCTCTGCAAGTCCTGCCAGGAAGCCTTCCCTGCAGTTATCCAAAGAACCATGTACTGCAAACTGGGAGATACCGATGGTATAGCCACTCTTTTCCTGGCTTCCGCATCCGGTTAAGATACCTGCTGCACAAACTGCTGCCAATACAACTGCTAAAAATCTCTTCTTCATATTACGCTCCTTTTCTGCCCTTTAGGCCTACAAAAAATTTGTTTTTGTCTTGTGCCTGTAAGGAGGGAACATTGTTAGCACTACGCGGCTGATGAATCGGCTGGTGTATCGGCAGCTCAGGATTCCTGACGGAATCCTGAGTCGCGTTGCTCGCCAAATGCTTTGAAGGACAGAAACGCAAGCGAGCTTTCGTTTCTGTCATCAAAGCACTTGGCTCTGCCGATACGCGCAAAAAACCGCCTCAAATGCTTAACGCATTTGAGACGGTAATAATTCATCCATTATTATCGCGGTACCACTCAAATTGACTCATGTCCTCTCATTCTATGCACCATCATGCACATCGGCTTGATAACGGGTCCGAATCCCGCCGACGCCTACTTTAATTCTTTCGGGCCGGCCTCGAAAGTCCATTCGGCAAAAGCTCCTATACTGCCATTCCACCACCGGCAGCTCTCTGAAATACTCACTTAAGCTTACTTCTCTTTCTCACAGGTTTACAAAACATATTGAGTTGGGAAACTGTCTGTTTCTTGACTAAAACAATACTCCCTTTTTACTCAAATGTCAAGACTTTTTTCAATTCCTTCAAACAACAGAACTACTTTGAAGAAGTCTCCGTCCACAGTCAACTCCAGTTCTCCCCCCTGAAGTTGGGTCAGGCTCTGGGCAATAGACAATCCCAGCCCATTTCCTTCCGTATGACGTGACTTGTCTCCCCGCACAAACCGTTCTTTCAGTTCTTCTGCCGAAATGTCCAGCGGGTACCTGGAAATGTTCTTAAACGCAATGGCTGCTCTGCCATCCTTCTCTTCCACTGCCAAATATACCCTGGTACCTCCCATAGCATATTTACAGATATTATTCAATAAATTATCAAATACTCTCCACAAAAGCTTTCCGTCTGCCATGATCCGAACCGGTTGTTCAGGCTGTCTGACCACCAGTTCCAGCCCCAGCTGGGCCAGACGCTGTTCGTATTCCCCCATGGTCTGTGTCAACAGCACGCCGACCTCGCAAGGTGCCATGTGCACTTCGATATTACCGGTGGAAGCTTTGGAAGCCTCCATCAGATCCTCTATCAGCTTCTTTAACCGGGCAGACTGACGTTTCAGTACTTCTGCATATTCTGTGATCTTCTCATTTTCCTTGGGTTCTTCCACAATCAGGTCCGCATAATTGATGATGGAGGTAAGCGGGGTCTTGATATCGTGGGATACATTGGTGATCAGCTCCGTCTTAAGACGTTCGCTCTTCATACGGTCCTCTAAGGCGGCATTCAGCCCCTCACCGATTCTGTTCAGATTCTCTCCCTGTTCCTTCAGATTGCCGAACATCTTGCCGGTATCCACCTGATAATCCAGATTCCCATCAGCAAGCTTCCTGCTCCCTTCTGCCAGTTTTCCATTGACTAAAGCAAAATACAATACCACAGGTATCAGAACCACTTTTTCCAGAAACCAGATGACAGTCAGAGCCTCTGTAAACCTCCAGTTACACATACCAAAGAACACAAGCATTACCGTCTCTGCGATGAAAAGTACTCCAAGTCCGATCATTGCCTGTACAAGATTGGGCAGATTTCTGAACACAGTCCCAACGGCCCGGATACAGAATCGGCAGCCTGCAATAATTACCCGTAAAATCCGGCAAATCAGCATATTCTTCCACCAGATACCCGCTTTAACCTGAATCGCCCAGATTATGCAGTAACCAACGCCAGCGGTAAACCCGACTAACAGGCTGATCACTGCTACCACCATATCAGCCGTATGATACCAGTAAAAGTAATCATCAAAGAGTCTCAGAGTCAGTGCCATGATCACAGTCATTCCTGCAGACAGCAAATCAAATGGGATGGCAGCCATGCCTTTGGCCTGCACCGCTTCCTCCCCATAATGCCTTCCGGCACTGCATATTTGGAAAATAAAGCTGATAATACACAGTATTCCCATAATAACAGTCAATCCGATCAGATAATAGCGGATCGTATACATCTGTATGCAGATCCGGCTCAGCTTGCTGAAATCATCTTCATGAGGAAATGTTTTTTCCACATACAGTCTCATCTCACAACCTTCACTCATATAAGCGGTCTGGTAACGGGAATCTACTACTTCTGATATGATACCGGAATTCGTAACCATCCTTAACACCAGCGGTGCGTCTTCTTCAGCATAAATTCTGTAAATGTAATAGCTACTTTTCCCATCATAATCATAATTTCCCTCACAGAATGTACCATACTCGTTGACCATCAGATATTGAAGATTCGTGCCCTCACAATAACGGTCTGCCGCCTCTGTCTGACCATCGCTGAGCAGGGTCAAAATATCTATCCCTTTTCTCATGGCAAGTTCTGACATGTAATCATTCTGAATCTCATCCACCGTATTTTCGTAGAAGCCTTCGTTTGCCATGGCAACAATCCCCAGAATTCCTGCCACGGTACCAAAGAACATGATAACTGTCATAAAATAAGCAAAGACTTTTACCGCAAATCTCTCCGTTAATCTCTTTTTCCTCATTCTCTCGGCCCTTTCTCCATCTTGTAGCCCTGCCCCCAGACTACCTTCAGATAGCGTGGCTCTGCAGGGTTGATTTCCAGTTTTTCCCGAAGATGACGAATATGTACTGCTACGGTGTTCTCACTTCCGTAGGGAAGGTCATTCCAGATTCTCTGGTAAATGTCCCTGGGTGCAAATACCTGCCCCGGATGCTCCATGAGAAGTTTTAGAATTTCATACTCCGTTGGAGTCAGCGCCACCGGTTCTCCATCCAGTGTTACGCTTTTGGCCTTGTCATCCAGTTCGATACCGCCTATGGAAAGCACCGTCTGTCTCATGCTCCCACCGCCCAGCTGCATATACCTGCGAAGCTGGCTCCTTACCCTTGCAGCCACTTCCACCGGATTAAAAGGCTTGGTAATATAATCGTCTGCCCCCACATTCAGACCAAGAATCTTATCGGTGTCCTCACTTTTGGCTGTCAGTAAGATTACCGGCACATTGCTTTTTTCCCTTATTTTCACCATAGCAGAGATGCCATCCATCACCGGCATCATGATGTCCATGAGTACCAGATGGATTTCCTGGCTGTCGATTACTTTGAGCGCTTCTTTCCCGGTATAAGCTTCGAACAGCTTATAATTGGCGTCTGCCAGATAAATCTTCAGTGCATTCACAATGTCCTTTTCATCATCACAAATCAGTATATTGTACATAACGATCCTCCTTAGGTTTATTGTACTCCAAATGTATATTAAAAATAAATTGGGGAAACCTTTAAGAATTCTTTAAGATGATCTACAGTTACAGTTCACTCGTCAGCTACGGGCAGGAAAAGCGCATGCTCGCATGCGGCTTCTCCTGCCTGGGCTGACGAAGGGAGCGCCGGTTTATGAGCAAAGTTAGCCGCAAAGCGGCGAGAAAGCGCCGTAGGCGCCTTTGCGAATGGCGCGGAGTGAACTGTAACAATCTACAGTTCAAATCAGGAGAGCATGCCGTGACAGCAGCTCTCCTTTTCGGTCTTTTAATCTTCTTTATCTTTCTTTGAATGACGTTTTTCTGCTTTCTTTTTCAGTTCTTCCAAAGCTTCTTCAAATTTTACAGAGCGCATGTCCGGGTTAGAACGAATCAGGCCTCTCTGGAAGAAATCTTTCAGGGATGTCAGACTTCTTCTTTCATCATCGTATCTGCGATAACGTGTGAACAAGTCTTTCAGTTCTTCTTTCATCTTGTCGGAATAATCGGAAGAATGCTCTACTATTCTGTCCCTGAGTTTCTCCAGCTTGTTCTCAATATTCTCTCTGAGATCCTCTACTTTCATCTCCAGGTTATCAGACAGTTCTTCTTTGCGGGCACTCCAGCCTTCCGTCAGCTCTTCTTTGCGGGCACTCCAGCCTTCCGTCAGCTCTTCTCTGCGGGCACTCCATTCCTCTGTCAATTCTTCCTTGCGGTTAATCAACTCTTCCCTTCTGTTGGTCCATTCCTCTTCTGTCACGGCAATCACGACATCAAGACGCTTCTGCAGCCGCATAAGTTCTGCTTTTGCCTTTTCCATCTGAATCAGGACATCGCGCAGATCCATAGCAGCCTTGAAGGACAATGCAAAGTCAGAGAAAATAATGGCTGTGAGAATCAGCGTCACCACTGTCAGGACACCGTTCGGTATCAGAAATACGACTCTTTCCACCTGCTTATGTAACAATTCGGTCATGAAAATCGTCAGAAATCCCCATGCCAGCGATGAGCTTAAGCAGATATGTCCCTGAAAATTAAATTTCTGGTTAGAATAGTCCCAATATCTCACTTTAAACAGAGATTCCATTACCACACCCGTCACATATTCCAGGACAGTTGCCCCCACACAGCCGGCTATATACACCATGAAAAGATTATCTTTAAAAGGCATGGATACCAGAAGCATCATGATTCCGCCGGTTCCATAAAGAGGAAGAAACGGACCACGCATAAATCCCCTGTTGACAAACCGCCTTTTCCGGATAGAAACATATGTAGACTCAAAACACCACCCGAAAAAGCAATAAAAGTAAAAGAAAAACAGCCATTGAATTGCAGAATACTGATACATGCTTCTCTCCTCCGTTTTTATCTCCTATCGGCTTATCGATATACAGCCGCCTGAATGCTCAACTTTCCTTTACGCGTTTCATTTTTAACCCCAAGATACTCAAATTTTCCGAAGCCCCGCACATTAACGATATCCTGCTCTTTTAACATACGGGAATTACTTTCGCAGAGTCTTCCGCTTACATATACTTTTCCTGTACGGAACAACTCCAATACATCATTTCTTGATTTATTATACACTTTTGCAATGACAGCATCAATCCTTTCGGAGGCTACCTGTACCGTTACCGCCTCAGGCTCTTCCTGCGGCAGTTCTTTCAGTTCTGTCACAATACGACACTTAACGTGAGTATGCTTTACCTGATCCAGATTGTCGCAGATAAACGGTGCGATGCTTTCCAGGCAAAACAGATACGCTTCCCTGTGTCCCACCCGGATATCTCCCAAGGTGCTTCGCTCTATCCCCAGATTCATCAATGCTCCCAGAAAATCCCTATGGGAAAAATCGTCAGCAAACTTTTCCATCAGCGGCGCAATATGGATACAGGTAACTGCAAAAGGCTCCTCATAGCCCAACTCTGCTTCTGATCCAAAACGCAATACTTTCCTGTCGCATTGTTCGTCACCGCCCCAGAGTTCATATCCGGCATATCTTAACTGTGGTTCCTCCTGCCAGAAAATATCCTGCTCACTAAGTCCCAGGAATCCTGTAAATGTAAACATATTCTGCTGAAAAGACTTCCGCGACAGGTCATGGAGCCTGCTCCTAAGCTGCTGTAGCTCCTTATCTGATGAAATGGCCATATGGTCTCCTTTCCTTTCGTTAAGCCAGTGCGATATCAAGCACCATCATAGCAGCAAAGCCGAGCGCGAATGCAATGGTTCCAATGTTGGAATGGCTGCCTTCACTGGCTTCCGGAATCAATTCTTCCACTACCACATAAATCATGGCACCGGCTGCAAATGCCAGAAGATATGGCAACACCGGTGTGACTATAGATGCCAGACCTATAGCAATCAATGCACCGATAGGCTCTACAATTCCTGAAAGTGCGCCCATGCCAAAGGCCTGCAGCTTGCTTTTTCCTTCACCTCTTAAGGGAAGAGAAAGGATTGCACCCTCAGGGAAATTCTGAATGGCAATACCGATGGATAATGCTACCGCACCGGCCATGGTCACTGTCCCTTCTCCTGTCAATATTCCTGCAAAAATAGCACCACAGGCAGCTCCTTCCGGCAGATTATGAAGTGTTACAGCCAGCATAAGCATAGTACTTCTCTTCAACTTACTGGGCACACCTTCCGGCTTTTCATCTCCTACGTGAAGATGTGGTATCACACTGTCCATTAACAATAAGAAACCGATTCCTAAAAGAAAGCCTATAAGGGCCGGGAGAAACGCAAGCTTTCCCATGTCCTCGCACATTTCCATAGCCGGTATCAGCAGAGACCATACTGATGCTGCCACCATGACACCTGCTGCAAATCCAAGAAAGACTCTTTGTATATTAGGTCCCATTTCCTTTTTCAGGAAAAAGACACAGGCAGCTCCTGCGCTTGTTCCGATAAATGGTATCAATACACCAATTAATATTTCCATCATTCTTCCTCCCTCTTTGGTAACAGTTCAGACGCGCCATTCGCAAAGCATCGCAGATGCTTTTGATTGCAGCCTATGGCGCTCTCCGTCGCTTCGCGACTATTTTTGCTCATAATCTGGCGCTCAGTACAACCCTATACGTAAGCGCAAAATCATGCAAGCATGATTTGTGCGCCTACGTCCAGGGTTGTCTGAACTGTTACCCATGATAGAAAAAGGCCGCATGTAATCACTACAGCGGCCCTGTCTCATCGTCTTTATCATCCTTTTATCAGGTAAAACTGATGATTTCTTCTTTGGGAGCCTTGGTCTTCTCTACACTGACTGCATGCAGTATAGGGCCTTCTCCCTTGTAATCTTCCCAATATTCCTTGCTCACTGTGGCTGTTACCTTGACCCATTCCTTCTGCTTCAGGCTTTCGGCACCGTCATACTGGCAGGCATAGCCTAAGAATGCCATATCATCGGCACAGCAGGTCATCGCCATTCTTCCCGGAACAAAATATCCTTTTTTCATATTTTCCGGCTTCAACACCAGTGCAGTGAACTTGATCTTTTTCCCGATATATCTCTCCAGATGGTCCATACTGTCCAGATACCAGATTCCATATCCGTTATTGTCCAGCTCAATAATCTCCTGATTCAGATCATAAGGAAGATCCTCTTCCAGAATCTCATCGATTTCTCCGTTGGCATCCTCAAAGATAACATCGGCATTGGGGTTGACCGCTTTAATATTACGTTTATAAGTATTTAAGTCTGTTATACCATCACAGCGGTTGAAAATGATCAGCTCTGATTTTCTGATCATCTCAGCCAGTAAAGAACGCATATTGGTGTAATACATAGGGAAGGTGGAGCCGTCAATCGTAGTGATCTGCTGCTCAATCTTCCAGTACCAGGGCAGCTTCATATTTTTGTAATTCCACATTCCATTATACTCTATGATGATACGTTCCGGCTTATGCTTCTTCTCCAACTCCACCAGATGGCTGGGAGTAAATTCTTCCTCGCTGTCGATCACTTCTATGACTGACCGGCTCTTTCGAAGTAACTCCTCCTCGTATTCCACTTCGCCTTCTTCACACAGAAGGATCAGTGTCTTGCCTTTAATCTGGAAATAGGGCTGAGCCAGAGTAAATGCAATAAACTCTGTCTTGCCGCTTTCCAGGAAACCATTGATTACATATACGGGCTTCATATGCGCGCCGCCTTTCTCAAGTTATTTATTTACCAAACAGTTCTGCAAGCTTTTCTTCTGCCAGATTAGAACCGATGACACAAATTTTACCGGTTACAGCAGGCTTGCCTTCTCTGATATCATGTTCTTCGGGAACATAATCATAGTATACCCAGGTACCGTCTCCGGCAGGCACCATTCCCTTGGCACGCAGGATAGCACCGTACTCTCCGCTGTCAAGAGCCGTGAGAATTTCTTCCATACGCTCCGGTGTATATGTGTTGGGTGTCTCCATGCCCCAGCTGGTAAACACTTCATCTGCATGGTGATGGCCGTGGTGGTCGTGGTGATGATCATGGCAGCCACAGGTGCAGTTCTCATCGTGATCATGATGATGATCGTGACAGCCGCAGGTGCAATTCTCATCGTGATCATGATGATGATCGTGACAATGCTCGTGATCATGCTCATCATGGTCGTGGTCATGATCGTGGTCGTGGTCATCGTGGTCGTGATGATGCTCATGATCATGGCAGCCGCAAGTGCAGTGTTCATCATGTTCCTCATGCACATGCTCCAACATCTCTTTCATCATATCTTCCAGCTTATCAGCACCCTCGATTGTCTCAAGAACAGTCTTTCCATCCAGCTGGTCAAGGGGTGTGGTGATAATGGTTGCTTTCTCATTATGCTGGCGAAGCATTTCCACGCATGCATTCATCTTCTCCTGGGAAGTCTTGTCCGCACGTGTCAGAATGATCGTACCGGCATATTCAACCTGGTTGATGAAAAATTCACCAAAGTTCTTCATATACATCTTACACTTGGAAGCATCTACTACAGCTACAGCGCTGTTCACTTCCACATCCAGATCCTGTGCCACATCTTCCACTGCCTTTAAAACATCTGACAGCTTTCCTACTCCTGAGGGCTCGATCAATACTCTTTCAGGAGAATAAGTAGTCAACACTTCCTTTAAAGATGTTCCGAAATCTCCTACCAGAGAGCAACAGATACAGCCGGAATTCATCTCCTTAATTTCAATGCCGGACTCCTTTAAAAATCCGCCATCAATGCCGATTTCGCCGAATTCATTTTCAATCAGAACCACCTTGGTTCCGTCCAGCGCTTCCTTTAACAGCTTCTTGATCAGGGTTGTCTTACCAGCACCAAGAAATCCAGATACTACATCAATTTTGGTCATTTCTCTCATTTCCTTTCCATATCCCGTACAGTATGCACTGCGGGATTCATGGCTGCGTCTCTTCGCAGCAAGTTATACTTGGCAAAAATGCTCTTCATCTCTGCCACCGTCTCCTATTTTCCACCATTCCGGCTTTATTGTCAATATCTCTAATCGTGAAAGTTTTATTAATAGCTGCAAAGAAGTAACAGTTCAGACGCGCCATTCGCAAAGAACCAGCGGTTGCAGTAAGCGAACGCGGGCTTAATCCACTTCCCGTAAAATCAGGTTAAGAGGAAGAATTGCCAGATTGCCCTGTTCATCGGCACCTGACAGTATACCGATAAATTGCCCATGCTGATTAAAGACACCGCCTCCTGACATGCCGGGTTGGGCATAAGTCGTGGCAAGCATCATGTATTGGGCATAATCTTCCATATAGATCCATGATTCCAGCAGGCGGCCTGCATAAGCATTTTCTGCCACTCCATCCCTGCATCCCATAACGAGGATGATATCATCCGGCTGCAATGAATCATAAGCTTCTCTGTCTACCGATACATATCTGCATTCGTTCAGCGCTTCTTCCGGTATTTCTTTCATAGAAACTGTAATGATTCCCAAATCACAGTCCGGTACTGTTCTCCAGTACCAGAGGTTATCACTGCTTTCAAGAACAGTCTCATCAATCAAAGTAATCTGCAGTTTCAGAGCCTCTTCTATCACATGGGCAGCTGTAACAATTGTCATGTTGTCCGTGTCTATGCTCCAGATGATACCGCTTCCGCGAAGTTCTCCTGTATCAATCCGGACCATGACACCTGCTGCCTTTTCCTGCAAAAGGCCGGCAAGATTCTCATTCTCGGGATTCCGGACAGTAAAAGTTTCATTTGGCAGGTAGGGCCATGCTTCCTGCTCTTCGGCAATACTTTGCGTTCCGCTGCTTTCTTTATCTAAAGCACAGCCAATTTGAAAGGCAGTGACAATCATCAGAACGGTAATTATAATAAAAAAATTCTTTGTCTTCTTCATTAATTTCCATTATGTTTCCATCAAAGTAAGGTGTATGGGATTTTACTGAATACATTCTACATGATACAGAGCTAAATTTCAATATTTTGTTGGGGCAGTGTCGTTCTTGTCAAAACAGAGACTACTCCGGCCATGATGGATGCGGGCACAGGTATTCACCCTTGTACCGCAAAAATTGAATCTGCATGTATAGTTCTCTGATTCTTTCGAAACTTTAATTTAATATTTCGATTTTTTCGAATTTTATATTTACAGAACGGAAATATAAATTAAGGGGGTAAGCGTTATGACATTCGGAAAGAGACTTCGCCAATCTAGGATTGCAAAGAACATGACCCAACGGCAATTAGCAGATTTGATTGGTGTTAAGCACAACTCTATTAGCGATTGGGAAAACGATAAAAATAAACCAGATCCTGATACAATAGAACTACTCTGCGGTGTTCTTGATATAAGTCCAAATTATTTACTAAATGCAACCGAGGAGGCTTTTTCTCCTTTTGAAAAAGAAATTATTAAAAAATATCGTAAACTTGATGATCACGGTAAACAATTGGTAGACTTGATTATTTCCACGGAATATGACCGATGTCTAGTAATAGAGTATGTCACTCCAGAGTATCAAAAAGAAAACCTAACAAAACGGATTACCGCTTATCATGATAATCTGATATCACCTCGTAGCGACCACATTGTCAAAGAAGGTGAACTTGATAAAACTCAAAAGGATCTCTCTTCTCTTAAAAGACCGGAATAATATACTTACCCAGGGAGCCAATGGGGTGATACGTCAGCTGCTGGACACGCGGAAAGGAGCTGGTGCCAATGATTACATATTCTGATTTAATTCAGTTCGTAATTATGCTTTGTGCGGTAATTACTCTCATCATTAGTATTACACACAAAAAGTAGCGCCCTCTGTCTGGTAAACTAAAGACGCTACTTTTGTAGAATCATATAATTGCCAGCGGCTAGGCTTCATCTAGTCATTGGCTCTCTCGTTGAGTATATTATATGTCATTTGTGTAAAATTTGCAATAAAAACTCAAATGTGAACTGTTACATAAATTGACAGCAAAATATGAAAACCCCGGCAAAATCAAGCCTTTCAGCCATTTTACCGGGTTTTTAAATATAAGCAGAACTGTAAGCCGGGTTATGTCGTGAATAATCATCTATCTAGAACGCCTGTTACCAGACGCTTCAAGCGACCCACCTGAAAACAGGCCGGGCAAGCCTATCGTTTTCGTTTTGGTCTTGCTTCGGATGGGGTTTACATGGCTCCGCCTGTTACCAGACGGACGGTAGTCTCTTAAGCTGCCTTTCCACCCTTACCAATCGAATCCATAATGGATTCAACGGCTCTCTGTGAGAACCATTGGCGGTATATTTCTGTTGCACTGGCCTTGGAGTCACCTCCACCGGACGTTATCCGGCATCCTGCCCTGTGAAGCCCGGACTTTCCTCACCCGGCAGTCTGCGCTGCCGGCCGCGATTATTCATTCTACTTACGTCCAAAAATTCTAACACAGACTTTTTAATCTGTCAACGCTCGTTTTCCACTCCAACGCTCTTATGCGTGGAAACAACTGCCGCCCACGAATTCTCTGCAGATGGAATTATTGGGAATAGGTTCACTGCTCACGCCCAGGAAATAATCCAAGAATTTAAGCAGGCGCTTGGCCTCATAATATTCCGGCATATCCTTAGTGATGCTAAACAGTAACGGCTCCGCATATTGCTTCAGCACCGCCAGTTCATAAATCAGAACTGAATTGAACATGGCATCTGCTTCCTCCTGGAAGGGGAAAATATTCTCTTCCTCGCCCCTTCGTACAGAGGGCCACATTTCAATAGTTCTTCTGGCACCTGTTCCCCGGGTACGGGCATCTCTGACCATACGACGCAAGAGTCTGCCGTCTGTCGTCGGGATACGATTGTGCTCATCGATATTGATATTAGTCAGCGCGCTGATATAAATCTTATATTTGCTTTCGTTTGGCAAAGAATAGGACGTCTTCTCGTTCAGTCCATGGATGCCTTCTATAACAAGGATATCGTCCGGCCCCAGCTTCTTAAATTTTCCGTTATATTCCCGTTTACCGGTCTTAAAGTTAAAGGTTGGAAGCTCCACGGTCTCACCATTTAAGAGACGTGTCATATCCTCATTAAACTGCTTGATATCAATGGCTTCCAGACATTCGAAATTGTAATCGCCGTTCTCATCTCTGGGTGTAAATTCTCTGTTTACAAAATAATCGTCCAACGCGATAGGATGAGGAACCAGTCCCAATGTACGCAGCTGAATGGAAAGTCTGTGGGAAAATGTAGTTTTCCCGGAAGAAGACGGACCTGCGATCATGACGAACTTTACGCCGCCTCTGGCTGCGATATCCTTGGCAATCTCACCAATTTTCCGTTCCTGCTGTGCTTCCTGTACCAGAATCATATCACTCAAAGAA
This sequence comes from Acetatifactor sp., assembly GCA_045124375.1. GTDB lineage: Bacteria > Bacillota > Clostridia > Lachnospirales > Lachnospiraceae > Acetatifactor. The sequence continues at coordinate 9,161 of JBGVLR010000011.1, read as the reverse complement.
CCGCTGCAGATCTGATTGTTCAGATCACCCACAGTCTCCAGTCCTACTTCCCTGCCCCACTTTTCTGATTCCATCAACGTTGCAAAAAGTTTCTTCTGTTCCTTAAAGGGTACTATGCTGCAAGGTTCTTTCTTGGTGGGCAGAAGCAGCATGAAGCCACCTTCATAATCCACAACATCAAACCATTTCACATAACCTGTATTGGGCATCATGTACCCATAATAATAATCATAGTATCCGTCCAGTTCATAGATATTCACAAAAGAGCTTCGACGGTAACGAAACAGCTTTTCTTTGTCTGTCATTCCCTGCTCTCTGAACAGATCCATAGCGTCGCCCAGCGAATAAGATTTTTTCATAAAAGGTATCTGACCGGACTGGAGTTCTTTCATACGTTTGCAGATAGCAGCTGCATTCTCAGCAGTGGACAGCGCTTCATCCTCCGAACGGATATAATAACCATGACCAATGGTAAATTCAACCCGGCATTTCTGAGCGGCTTCCTGTCCAAAGAGACTCTGCACCGCCTTTAAGAACATCATAGTAGCCGCACGCACATATGTCTTGTGTCCCACATCATCTTTTAAGGTAAAAAAAGTCACAGTACAATCTTTCTTGACCTTTTTAAACAGCTCTCTGATCTTGCCGTTGGCAGCTACCAGTGCAATCAAGCCACCATACTGCTCCTGATATTCATTGGCTATCACTTCATAAGTCGTTCCCTGTGGGTACTCTTTTTTCTTGCCATCTATCGTTACTGTAACCATACATTTCCCCAACCTTTCTATACACCATCATCTATACATACAAAATGCGCTTTCAATATCTGCAAGTTCTTTATCGATATCGCGCACCCTTTCTTCTGCTCCGCAGGCACTTTCTCTGATTGTCAAAAGCACACCTTTGCGATACTCCAGGAAACGAAAAAGCACGGGATTGGCTCCTTTTAGCAGAAGCTCTCCGAACCTGTCATAAAGAGGATTCTCACATGGAACAGGTATCCCCCCCGGAATCACCTTTATCATGGGATAGAATTTCCCATCCTCTTCAATCATATTCTCTTCCACCGTTCGATATCCCTGATTTCTCAAGAATTCCCTGAAGGCCATGACCTCCGACTGCGGCTGCAGAATCAGCTCTTTTAAGCATTTCGCAGTCTCCTGCTGCCTCGTCAGGATGGCCTGCATCAGCCTGCCGCCCATTCCTGCGCAGACAACCGTGTCTGCCTCTCCGGGTGCCAGCGCTTCCAGCCCATCCGATAACCTCTGATCTATGTACCGCTCCAGCCCGTACTGCATGACATGCTCCGTACACCGGGACAAAGGGCCTGTCCGAACATCCATGGCGATCACTTTGGGACTGATCTTCTGCTGTACCAGATAAATAGACAGATACCCATGGTCACAGCCCACATCGCAGACCCTGTTACCGGGCGTCACCATGTCAGCCAACGCCTTCAGTCTGGCAGAGAGCTCCACTTCTTTACCACTGCTCACTATTTTGCCGTCACTCATAGCTTTACCCACACCGGCTTAATCCAAATAATCCTTCAGCTTACGGCTGCGGCTCGGATGACGCAGCTTTCTCAATGCCTTGGCTTCAATCTGACGGATACGCTCACGGGTTACATTGAATTCCTTACCTACCTCTTCCAGAGTACGTGCACGGCCGTCATCCAGCCCGAAACGCAGGCGCAGAACTTTCTGCTCCCTCTCAGTCAAAGTACCCAGGACTTCTACCAGCTGCTCTTTTAACAGGGTAAATGCAGCTGCATCGGAAGGTACCGGCAGATTGTCATCCTGAATGAAATCACCCAAATGGCTGTCTTCTTCCTCACCGATAGGTGTCTCTAAAGATACAGGTTCCTGGCTGATCTTCAGGATTTCACGTACACGCTCTACCGGCATGTTCATCTCATCTGCAATCTCCTCAGGAGACGGCTCTCTTCCCAACTCCTGCAGCAACTGACGGCTGACACGAATGAGCTTGTTGATGGTTTCTACCATATGCACAGGAATACGGATGGTTCTGGCCTGATCTGCGATAGCTCTTGTAATCGCCTGACGGATCCACCAGGTAGCGTAGGTAGAGAACTTATATCCTTTCCGATAATCGAATTTTTCGACAGCCTTAATAAGACCAAGGTTACCTTCCTGAATCAGATCCAGGAAAAGCATGCCGCGGCCCACGTATCTCTTGGCAATGCTGACTACCAGACGCAAGTTAGCCTCTGCCAGTCTCTTCTTGGCATCCTGATCGCCCAGTTCCATTCTCTTGGCCAGTTCAATTTCTTCCTCTGCGCTCAGAAGAGGGACCTTACCGATTTCTTTCAGATACATACGAACCGGATCCTCCAGACTGATACCCTCCGGCATACTCAGATCCAGATTCTCTACATCCAGATCATCTTCCTCCGACAGGATAATGGGCTCGTCTCCCAGATCATCATCCTCGGTAATACGCAATACATCAATATTACTCTGCTCCAGCGCATCCAGAATCCTCTCAAACTGTTCCTCCTCCAGAGGCATGTCCGAGAAGAAATCGCTGATTTCCTGATATTCCAGCACATTTTTCTTCTTTTTTGCCATAACCAGAAGATCTTTTATCTTCTGTTCAAATTTTGCCTGTGTGTTTTCATCCATTTTCGTGGTTCCATCCTTCCTATTGTATCATTTTAACCTTAATCCAGTGAAATATGCGCTTTTGCAAGCTCTTCCAGTGCTTTCTTGCCTTCAATTACCTGTTTCAGCGCATTCACATCTGTCCCCAGCTTTGACGTATAATATTCATAGCTGCTACGCTTTACCGCAAGCAGGATATCATGAAATGCTTTGTCTTTTTCCTGCTTCGTCTCCAGCGCCGGCAGATTCGTATTGAACAGGGAAGCAGCCTCCCTCTGCTCCTCTTCATCCGTAAACATGCTGATGATGCCTGCCGGATTGTAGTTACCTTTGTCCAGATCTGCAAATAATCTGGCCGCAACCTGTTTATATAAATCCTCGGTAAAATCTTCCGGGGAGATATATCGTTTGATTTTCTGATAGACACCGGGCTCGTCCGTCAGCCAGGTAAGCAGAAGCCTTTGAGACTTCTTCCTGCTTTCCCGCGGGGAATTCTTCTGCTGTACTCCGGATTTAGGGCGCTCTATCGGTCGCGCAAGCCCGGTCTGGGATGCATAACCGATGACCAGTTTTCGAAGATTATCCGTACCGATGGCATATTTTTCCGCCACAGCCTGCAGATAATTCTCCCGCTCCACCTCTTCTGAAAAACCGCACAGCTTCTTGGCGATCTCCCGATAAAATTTCGTTTTGGATTCCGGATCTTTTAAATCATAATCTCTCTCCAGAATCCTGATCTCGAAGAAAAAGCTGTTCTCCGCCTGATCAATGCGCTCCTGAAAAGCTTCCTTCCCAAGATTTTTCATAAACTCATCGGGATCCTTATAAGGCTGCATATTGATGACCTTAGCAGACAATCCCGCTTCTCTCAGGATACCGATACCTCTGAGGGCCGCTTTCACGCCGGCACCATCGCTGTCGTAGGCCAACAGTACATTCTCCGTATAGCGATGCAGAAGACTTGCCTGCTCCGATGTAAATGCAGTTCCCAGACTGGCTACTGCCTGTGTAAATCCCGCCTGCTGCATGGCGATCACATCCATATAGCCCTCACAGAGGATAATATTTCCGCTGCGGGCAGTTCTGGCAAAATTTAACCCGTACAGATTCCTTCTTTTATCAAAAACAGGAGTCTCCGGAGAGTTCAGATACTTGGGCTCTCCGTCTCCCATGACTCTTCCGCCAAAACCAATCACGCGATGGTTAATATCCTGAATAGGGAACATAACCCTGTTCCAGAACTGACTTGATAACCCTCTCGTCTCCGAGAAATTAGCCAGACCCGCTTCTTTGATCAGCTCATCCTCGAACCCTTTCTGGCGAAGATACTGTACAACATCCGTTCCATTCTTTCCGGCATAACCCAGCCCGAATTTCTTCATGGTCTCTTCCGTCAGTTCTCTCTTCTTCAGATACTGAAATCCAATTTCACCTCGAGGAGTACGAAGCTGATAATAAAAGAATTTGGCAGCTTCCTTGTTAACCTCCAAAAGTCTGGCCCTCTTATTCTCTTTCCGGCGCATCTCCTCCGTGTACTCTACCTCCGGCAGATTCACCCCGGCCCGCCCGGCAAGCATCTTCACCGCCTCCGGAAATGTATAATTCTCATAACTCATGATAAAGGTATACACATTTCCGCTGACGCCGCAGCCGAAGCAATGGTACATCTGCTTATTCCCGGATACAGCAAAGGAAGGCGACTTCTCATTGTGAAAGGGACATAATCCCCAGTGGTTGCTTCCTTTCTTCTGCAATCTGACATATCCGGAAATCACATCCACAATATCGTTCTTCATTCTGACTTCTTCTACAAGCTCTTCCGGATAAAACATTGCGCAACAACTCCTTACCTATTCCAAGATCACACAAACCTGTGTTTTCTACGAAATTTTGCTAAATCAACAGGGCCATGATTTCGGAATATAAATTTCTTCATACGTGGCAATGGCAAATCTGTCGCTCATGGCTCCCACGTAATCACAGACCACCTTTTCCCTCGGTTCTCCTTCCGACAAAAGCTTCAAATGTTCATCGGGCAGATCATCCAGGTTCTTAAGGAAATACTGATAAAGTGTCTCCATCAGCATCTCAGCCTTGCCCTCCTCACTCTTGGCTTCCGGATTCTGATACACCCTGTCAAACATGAACTGGCGCAGACGCTTCATAGCATCTCCCACGGTATCCGACATCTGTATATCATTCTTATCCATGCTGGTAATGATAACATCATGAATCAGGCAGCTCAGCCGCTTATTGGGCGTATCTCCCAGGATTTCCCTGATGTCCTTAGGCACATCACTTTCCTTCAATATGCCGGCACGCACTGCATCATCCATATCGTGATGAATATAAGCGATCTTATCCGACAGCCGCACTACTTTCCCTTCCAAAGTATGAGGTTTACCGATCGTCTGATGATTCAGGATTCCGTCCCGCACCTCATAAGTCAGATTCAGTCCGTTACCGTTCTTCTCCAGCTTATCTACCGTGCGCACGCTCTGGGCACTATGTTCAAAACCATAAGGACACATCCTGTTGAGCGCTCGCTCGCCTGCATGTCCGAAAGGTGTGTGCCCCAGATCGTGCCCCAAAGCAATGGCTTCCACCAGCTCCTCATTCAGTCTCAGAGCCTTTGCTATGGTCCTTGCGTTCTGCGAAACTTCAAGTGTATGTGTCAGACGTGTCCGATAATGATCCCCTTCCGGTGTAAGGAACACCTGGGTCTTATCTTTCAGTCTGCGGAATGCCTTACAATGAATGATCCTGTCCCTGTCCCTCTGAAAGACAGGCCTGATATCATCCTGATTCTCAGGTGTCACACGCCCCTTGGACTCCATGCTGAACATGGCATAGGGACTCAATATCTCCTTCTCACGCAATTCCAGACTTTCTCTAATTGTCATACCGACCTCCTGACAGCCGTACCCGTACCGGCTATAAGAAACCAATCCAACACTCTTATTATCAATATTCTGTGAAAATCCCGAAATTCCTTTTTTTCTTTATCGACAAATTTCGAAAACGAATTCAGCAATGCTCTCCACGGCATCATACGCAATCTTAAAGGGCGACATCTGGAACACATGCCACATTCCCTCAAACCGCTCCAGCCGTACAGGCACATTGGCTTCTACCATCTTCTTGTGTAGACGGATAGAATCGCTTAACAAAATCTCATTTTCCCCCACCTGGATATACGTAGGAGGAAAGCCGTCCAAGTCACCAAACAATGGAGAAATGAAAGGGTCTCTCAAATCCTTTCCCTCTGCATAAGCCTTAATCATACGATTAAGATATTCTTCATCCAATACCGGATCCAGTTCTGCTTTGACCTCATGAGACTTTCCCGAGGAAGTAAGATCCGTCCAAGGCGAAAGCAGAGCCAGCCCTCTGGGGAGCAGCCTCTTTTGCTCTTTCAGCCAAAGAGCCAGCACCAAAGCCAAATTTCCTCCGGCAGAATCTCCCGCCACGATTACATCACGGGCTCCGTATCCCAGAAGCATCAGGTAATTCCAGGCTTTTACGGCATCTTCAAGTGCTGCAGGATAAGGATGCTCGGGAGCCAGACGATAATCAAAACAAAGCACATCCATGGAAGTAGATGTGGCCAGTTTGGAAGTCAGTGTCCTGGCATAGACACTGCTTCCTGTGGAATATCCGCCGCCATGGCAGTAAAGGATGACATATTTCTTCATATGAGGGCGGTTTACACTGACCCACTCCCCGTACATCCCGTCAATATCAATCTCCCGATAAGTAAGCTCCTTTGAATTGGTCAGGACTGCTCCGATATGATTCTGAGACTGCCTGTGCTTCTCAATATCCGTATTTTCAACCATACCGTGTACTTTTCTGATCACCTGCATCAGGTTCTGATTTCTCTTTGTTTCTTTCATTTATCCTCCTGTCTGAAATCACTTGTCATAACAAAGCTTAAAAATGCAGTCTCCTACGTACTGCATTGCGCAGCTGCTTTCTCGAAAGCAGTGTAATAATCGTAATATCTACAATGGCGCAAACCGTCAGCACAATGGCTGACCATCCCAGCTTGATTTCTTCCCTCAAGAACCGGTCGATCAGGATTTCCAGGCCTATGCAAAGGACAGCAAGTGCCGTAAATGCATACAACGCCGTGGTCAAAAAAGATCTGGGCAATTTTCGCAGACAAAGCACAAAAAGTTCAATGAGCGCCGTAACCAACACCACAATAGGCAGCCCAAGTCTCCAAAACCAGTCACTTCCCGTTGTCATATAAGTCAAAAGATACAGATAGATTCCAAGTGCCAGCCCATCCAACAAAAATGACGTATAGACTGCCTGATTCGTATAAATGGCCACAGGTATCAAAATTACCCATAGCAGAGCACAGCCGCCGATAATAGCAAGCGACCATGGTCTCGCTGGAAATACCAACAGATTCAGTAAACCACATACCACAGCCGTAGCCACTACCACCGTAGTCAAAAGGATTGCCACATCCTTACGCTTGACCATCTCCACCTGTCCTTTTTCCTCCGGGAAAGGGGATGGCGCCCCGAAGGGCTTATCATGGCTGCTCATTATTTCCCTGGGATTGAGCACCGGTGTATTACACAACGGACATTTTCTGAGGGATTTATCCAGTTCCACACCACAATTCACACAATATGACATTACACTACACCTCCAACTCCATCTCACGATTACTTTCTATTTTCACATGAATCCCGTCTTGTACCAGTTTCCGGAAGAAATACCGTTCCACATCTGCCTCCACGATACTGCTTGCAAAATTAATGGTAAGGATATCCTCATAACTGATAATGGCGCAATTAGTCCTGGATGAAAACGGCTGCCCCATATAAATATCGAACCGTTCAATATAAGGTTTCATACATTGGGGGACTTTAAGTGCTCCCATGTTAGTCAGTCCGGCCGAAGAATTATGATCCTGCACCCTTGTGTAGAAAAGCCTTACCACAAAATCCTTGATAAATAAAGGTACCACTCTGATAAAAGGATTCCGCTGGGTAGCTGCATTAGTCGTAATATCGCCCCGAAGAAGCTTCTCATTCAAATAATAACGCATATAATTATGCACATGTGCTACGATTTCTTCGAAGCTATATTCCCCAAGTCGCGGGGCTATGCCCGGATAAATCATAGTAATAAAATTTCTAAGGGTCTTCGATGGGAAAAACCTCCTCAGATTTACCGGCATGGCAATCTTCACCGGCCGCAGCCTGAAACGGTGATCCGCCTCCTGTTTTTTCATCAAAGCATACAGAAGAACCGCATTCAGATACTCCGTGATCGTGGCGTTATACTTTTTGGCGACAGTTATGACCTCCGATACTGACATGATCCCATCTATGATATTCAGTGTATAAAAGGCTTCTTTCGTTCCTCGCATCCGGTAAGTCTTCTCCCCCGGTCTGGGCGGACATACCTTCGCATTCGCATATTTCATGTAGGCATCTTCCAGTTCCCCCGGATCCGGCTGTTCGTCAATATCCAACACGAAAAGTCCTTTCTCTTTCTCCCGGTCAATCTCGATAGGATATCCTTTCAGTTTCAAATAAACTGCCGTTACCGTCTGCAGCAGACACATGCCCCCTGTTCCGTCTCCAAGGCTGTGATGAGCTTCCAAAGACAACCTGTTGCGAAAATAATAGAAACGCACCAAGTATCTGTTGTTTGCTTTAAAGTACATAGGCTGGCACGGGTTCTTCACGTCCTGCTGAACAAACGGCCCCGGTCTGTTATTGGGCTCCAGATACCGCCAGAACAACCCTTTCCTGATAGCTGCTTTGTACGTAGGAAATCTGGGCATGGTCATATCCACTGCCTTTTGCAAAATAACCGGATCCACTTCTTCTTTCAAAAGGACAGAAATCCTGTATACGGACGAAAAATCTCTACGCTGCAGCGTAGGATACACAATCGCCGATAAATCCAGCTTATACCAGTCTCTTCGTATATATACCTGATCCTTGATTGCCATTCTTACCTCTTTCTTAACGTTGCACCCGGCTGTCACTTCTTCCCAGCCGCCGCACGTTGTTATATGTCATATCTTATTGTACCCGGGATTCCTTTCAGTGTACAGAAAAATTTACAAGATTGTTAAATTATTACAGGAAAAAGAAAAAGCTCTCAACTCGTGTTGAAAGCTTTCATATAGTGCAGAGAAAGGGACTTGAACCCTCATGGTATTGCTACCACACGGACCTGAACCGTGCGCGTCTGCCAATTCCGCCATCTCTGCAAGACGCTTATTACTTTACCACATTCTCTTGTGAATGTCAAGTAATTTTTTGAAGTTTTCAAATTGTTTCCCCAACTCAGAAAACTTCAATGCGGAAGATGGGACTTGAACCCACACGGTGTAACCACCACAAGATCCTTAGTCTTGCTCGTCTGCCAATTCCGACACTTCCGCATGACATTCTGCAACTTTCGACTCTTTAGAAGTCCCTGTCGCATCACGCAAGTAAGATAATAACACTATCGGGAGTAAATGTCAATTGTTTTTTTGAAATTTTTCAAAAATTTTTA
>JBGVLR010000010.1:0-13277 GCA_045124375.1 Acetatifactor sp. | reverse complement strand
TATACGGAAGCTGCGGTTGAGGCACTGGATGAAATCATCACCTCCGGCTTCGGTACATTAGTAGAATGGCTGGATAAGGCAGTATTTTTACAGAGTCTGGGAAAATACGAAGAAGCTGAAAATTGTCTGTTGGAGGCTGATAAATTATATACTGACAACTATCTGGTATACAAGAGACTGGCTTTCCTGGAAATGGACTGTCAGGCATCATTAGATACGAAGCAGAGAGATTATCATGACTTTGAGAATTATTTCAAAAAGTGTGACGAGTTATATCAGAAATCAGGAACAAAGAGTGAAATAGATATGGAAATGGAGTATCTGTATCAGGTCTATGATGAAGTTGTAGTCAAAGGATGGCTGGCAGAGTAAGGAGTGCGTATGGGTGATATGTTATTTTTCGGCGGACTGGCGGGAATGGGAATCTCTTTTTTGTTGATCGTGATTCTGGTTCCGGTATTTCGAAGACAGAGAAAAAAGCTTCTTAAGAGGATGGAAGAGGAGTAGGAGGTAGAATATGAAGAAACTTTGGAGAAAGCATAAGCTTCTTGTGCTGGGTGTCCCATGCGCGGTAATCGTGGTAGTGGCAGCGTTCATCGGATATCTGCAGTATCAGAAGTCTGTAGAAGTCAAGGCATGCATTGCGGCAGGTAATCGTTACCTGTCAGAGCTGGATTACGAACAGGCCATCGCATCCTACAGGCAGGCTTTGGATGTGGATGAGAAGAACAAGGAAGCGAATCTTGGTCTGGCAGAAGCCTATGATTCCAACAATATGTTCACATATGCGGAAGCAGTGTACAGGAACATGCTGGAAATCGATGATCTGCAGGCAGATGTCTATGAAAAACTGGCAGATATCTATATGCGCCAGCAGAAATTGGATGAGGCTAAAGATTTGCTGGAAGAAGCTGTGGAGAAAGTGGATGATGAGGTCATTGAACAGTTGTATTATGTGACGCGTCCGGAACCTCCTACAGTGAATCACACAAGCGGAGAATATAAAGAAAGAATCAGAGTGGAGTTAATACCGTCTGAGGAGAAACAGACTATCTATTACACCCTGGATGGTTCAGAACCTACATCTGAGTCTGCAGTATATGATACACCTCTGATCCTTTGTAATGGTGAGACTACGATAAAGGCCATGGTCATTAATACTACAGGATACCAGAGTGATATTGCGGTGTATGAGTATGATATTGCCATACAGGATATTCTGGTGGAGCTGGAAGAGCCGTTGATTGAGCAGATCATCCGAAATAAACTGCAGATCCCTTACGGAGAGCCTATTTATAATGATGATATTGAGCAGATTACTGAAATTTATATCGTAGGTACATCTATCGGAGACAGTGCGGATACACATAATGTTTTCCTGGAAGAAGATACTTATTCTGTAGATGGATATGGCTATTCACTCTATGGAGAAGGACAGATTTCTACATTAAACGACCTGCGTTACATGCCGTTCTTAGAGCGTGTGGTAGCTGTATATCAGCCGGGGCTGGACATCAGCGGTCTGGCAGCATGTACGTCTGTGACAGAATTATCACTGGTGGGAGATGAATTGACACAACAGGATCTGGCGGCAGTGAAGGATCTGACGGGTCTTGTCAAGCTGAACCTGGGCTGGAATAATATCCGGGATATCAGTAGTCTGGCAGGTCTTGTTAACCTGACCTCTCTGGGCATCTGGGGCAACCAGATCAGCGATATTCAGGCTGTTTCATCACTGTTAAATCTGGAATATCTGGACTTTTCAGACAACAGTGTTTCTGATATGACACCGGCAGCCGGGCTGATACGCTTAAAGCAGCTGTGGATGTACAGCAATAATATCAAGGATATCAGCAGCCTGTCAGGGCTTGAGAATCTTCAGGTGCTGATGCTTCGCGATAACCCTATAGAGAATCCGGAAGCTGTACGCAGTGTATATCCGCATTTGACCAGAATCGATGTGGATCTCCTGAATCTGGGAGGTGATACGGAATGAAAAAGAAAAAAATAACCAAAGTTATCATCGCAGTTATTGCAGTAGTTCTGGTGGCAGCGGCAGCCATACTGATTACCGGTTTTCTTCGTTCCCGCAAGACGGAGACGATGGTACAGCAGCAGAACTATGTGGCTTCTAAGCTTCTGGAACTGGGCGATTATGAGCAGGGCAGAATCCTTGCAGCCCAGAGTGAGCAAATAAAGGAAAATGATATTTCCAGACAGCTGCTTGTGCTGGCAGCAGGTTTTCAAAGTGACTATGAGACAGGAATCCGTTACGCAGAAGGATACCTTTCACAGAAAAGTGATGCAAGACTGGCAGAGGCCAAGGAAGTCTTGGAGGAGTTTGTCACTTCAGAGGCTGCGCTGGAAGAAAGTACATATTACGAGCAATACGAACTGTTGAAGGCTTCTACGAGAGAAAAGCTGCTTGGCCTCTTGCTTCAGGTGCAGAACAGTATCGATGTAAAGAAAAACAGTGCCAATATTCAGGCCATGTTGGATATGATGTCATCTCAGTCCATCAGCAGTGAAACACTGGTAGAATTGGAAAAAGACAACTCCATGCTTTCTCAGAAGGTGCAGGCAGTATATGCTATCCAGACCGGGGACTACACTAAGGCATTAGATAAAGCAACGGATGCTTACCAGTCCAACAAAACATTTGAAAACAGAGCGCTCTTAGCTAATATTATGGCGAAACAGGGAGCTTATCTGGATGAGCAGAACGGTAAGATATCCAAACTGAAGGAAGAAGTCTATGAACTGGAGTCCAGACTGAGTGAACTGAATGTAAAATATCAGGAAGTAACGTCAGAGGCAGAGAGACTGAAACTGACCAATCAGATGGAAGAACTGGAGACCAAGATTCAGACAAAAGAAGATACCATACAAAGTGAACCTGTTCGCAGAGCAATCAACTTTATCGAAACCACCACTCCTGCGACAGAGAGGAGCACAGTTGCATACAAGATCGAACTGGCGCAGCTGTATTACCAGGCCAAAGAGGAAGATAAGGCCAAAGAACTTCTGGTAGAAGTTATTAAAGATGGAGACGATAATTCTGTGGAACCTACCGCAATGTTGGTGGAAGACTTTATCAACTTCTATCAGATGAAGAGCGGTCAGGTTGATAAAACATCTTATTATGAGATGGAAGGTATCACCATAGAGACGATATGGAACCGTATTTCAGAACTCCTCGGGTTCATCGACAGTGACTATTACTACTATTATAATGACAGTAGTTCTTTCTACCAGTTTGTGTTGGAGGTATTAGATGCATTGTATAACGGTTTGATCATTCGTGAGATTGATGCCACAGACTTCCCGGTAGTACGTGTAACCGTCAATGTAGCCATGGAGCTGGATGAAAAACTGAAGAAGAGCAATTTCTCTATCCTGGAATTGAACAGTCCTATCAATGATTTTGAACTTCTGGATGAAACAGAAGTGGAGAAAGATGAAGAGATGTCAGTAGTTCTTGTTGTAGACAGAAGTGGAAGTATGAGTGGTTCTCCACTTGAAGATACCAAGAAGGCAGTGGCGAACTTTGTTAAGAGTGTACAGGATGATATCAGAATCGGTCTGGTGGCATTTGATGACAGGGCAGAAGTGATCGCTCCTGTTTCTGACAACAGAACACCGATTTTACAGGGAATCAATTCCATCTATGACGGTGGCGGAACCAGCATTTATCTTGGTCTTGAACAGGCCGGTATAGAACTGGAAGGAGAAAGCGGAAAGAAGATTGTTATTCTCTTATCTGATGGTGCAGATGGCGATTCCGGCAGAATTGATCAGGTTCTTGAGGATTTAAAACGCAAGAATATCTACGTATATACCATCGGCTTCGGCGGTGCAGATACAGAGTACCTCAGCTACATTGCTACCAGCTGCGGCGGTAAATTTATTCAGGCAGATTCCAGTGAGGTGCTGGGAGAGATCTACTCTGCAATCGGTGAATACATGGTAAATGACTACATCATTCAGTTTACGGTAGTCATGGATCCGGACGATTACAGCAGAATCGTCAATATCTCCGTAGATGTCAACGATGCGTTTGCTGAGAGAGAGTATTATGTGGGTGTTCCATATGAGGATATTGAAAATGAGACGGGAGAGACACCGCTTGCCGATTATTTCTGGCAGATAGGTGGTTCCTGGATGGGAGAAACTCCATAAGGAGGCTGGTGCAATGAAAAAAGAGAATATCAAAAATAAATTAAAAGGAATTCTGATCATTCTGATTGGATTGGTGTTGGCTGCAGTCGGTGTGTGGCTGTATTCAAAAGTATGGGGAATAAACCTTCTGTTCACAGACTCATCACTGGGGAAGGTGGCAAGGTTCTACTGGATTTTCCTGATTGCAGCAGTTATTGTTGTGGCCCTCGGTATCCGTAAGTTCAGAAAACGTGTGATTGTGGAGCAGGAAACAGAAAACAGCGCACAGAGCGATGAACCGGGTGCACAGAACAACGAATCGTTTAATGCAGAAGCCAAGGAGACGGAGGCATCTAAGGAGAAAGCCGGGGAACAACCTGATAAGCAGCCTACAGTACAGTCTGATAAGCAGCCCGGAAAAGAAGTAACTGCAGAGGAACCGGCCGGCGAAACGAAGGCTGGTGCCGCAGAAACACAGCAGAATGTTGCAGAAGAGCAACCGAAAGCAGTGCAGGCACAACCCAAAGCAGCAGAAGCACAGCCGGAAAGTGTGAAAGAAGAAAAGTCAGCGAAGAAATCTTTCATGAAGAAGAAAGCCGGTAATACATGCCCAAATTGTAATAAGCCTATTGGTAAGGGTAACAAATTCTGCACAAGCTGCGGTTATAAATTAGTATAATAGAAAGATATTCCAATTCGGGTGCTTTAATGGTATACGGGTTGGAATATTTTTTGTCAGGGACATACAGACCATCAACAAAAAGGATGGATTCTTTGGCGAATATTAACAATTTTCGTAAAAACCTCTGGATAAAAAATAAAATGGGAGTATAATAGAGCCATGAAATCATCAAAAAAGAAGAGAAAAAGTAAAAAACTGATCCTGTGTCTGATAGTACTGCTTATCATTGCGGCAGGAGTCGGTGCATGGTTCTATATCGACAGTCTGGCTTACAAGGTGTGCCGGGTGGAGGCCGGTGTAAATGTTACTCCTTCTAATTTTATGAAGGACGGGAATGCCGAGGCATTCTTTACCGAGGAAAGCCAGAAGTTTGATACTGCAGTACCGGGAACGTATCAGATAGTAGTAAAATCAGGGTGGTTTACCCACAAAGCGACACTATACATAGAAGATACTATTGCGCCTCAGGCTCAGGCTGTGACAGTAGAATTGCAAATGGGTGAGACCTGCAGTGCCGAGGATCTGGTGACAGATATCATGGACGCTACCAAAGTAACGGCCGCATTTGTCCAAGAACCGGACTTTACGCAGCCGGGAAGCCAGAAAGTATCCGTCCTGTTGACAGATTTGGGTGAAAATGTCACAGAAATCGAATCTGAAATTTTTATTGCCCAGGTGATAGAAGAACTGACTGTAGAGGCAGGCAGCGAACCGCCTGCGCTGGAAGCGTTCATAGTGGAAGCACATCAGGCAGAATTTGTCACGGATATGTCAGCCCTTGATATGAATACAGTAACAGATTATAAAGTGACCATTATGGCTGATGGCAGAAGCTATGAGCCTGTTCTTCATGTGATCGATACAGTAGCGCCCGGCGCTGAGGTACAGGATGTCTCAGGATATGCGCTGGTGCCCAGAAGTGCCGAAGAATTTGTGGTATCTGTTGAGGATGCGACAGCGGTATCTGTAACATTTCAAGAGGAGCCTGACCTGACATTTATCGGTACACAGGAAGTGACCCTGTCTTTCAGGGATGAGGGAGATAATGAGACTGTAATGACAGCCGCTCTTACTCTGGAGGCAGATACCAAAGCCCCTGTCATCTCCGGAACAAGAAATATCCAGCTGGTGGTAGGTGACACGGTATCTTATAAGAAGAATGTCGTAGTTACTGATAACTGCGAAGAAGGACTGACACTGGAGATAGACAGCAGCAGCGTCAATCTGAATGCAGAGGGCAGTTATCAAGTGACTTATACAGCCACTGATCTGGCCGGAAATACAGCGACCAAGACCATCACGGTTACGGTATATCCGAAGATTTATACAGAAGAACAGGTAAATGAACTGGCAGATGCCGTACTGGCTAAGATTATCAAACCGGAAATGACCGCCCTGGAAAAGGTGCAGGCTATTTATAATTACAATATGAGCCACATTTCTTATATCAATCATTCGGAAAAGATAAACTGGGTTCAGGGAGCTTACGAAGGACTTGTATTTGGAAAAGGTGATTGTTACGTATACGCTTGTACCGCAAAAGTGCTGCTGACCAGAGCCGGCATCACCAATATGGATATTGAAAAGATCCCGGCCAAGACCATGCATTACTGGAACCTGGTAGATATCGGTGACGGATGGTATCACCTTGACACCACTCCGAGAAAAGATCATCCGACTATATTTATGTGGACAGATGAGCAGCTGATGGAATATTCAGCGCAGCATTATAATTCCCATAATTATGATCATGATGCCTATCCGACCGTAAATTAACGGGATCATTTGGGATGATCCGGATGAAGAACAGCAGGAAGATAATAATATGAAGATATTAGGTGTAATAGGCGGGCTTGGTCCCATGGCTACAGTTTATTTTCTGCAGCTGCTGACGCAGATGAGCGAAGCACAGACAGACCAGGAGCACATGGAGATACTCATTCACAGCAAGCCCCGGATACCGGACAGAACCAGGTATATCCTGGGACAAAGTAAAGAAAGTCCGCTGCCCGGAATGATTCAGGTGGGCAGACAGCTGGCAGAGCAGGGGGCAGAGATTCTGGCGATTCCCTGTATAACGGCACATTATTTTCACAGACAGTTAGAAGAGGGAATCGGGATTCCCGTAATCAATGCCATAGAAGAGACGGCAGATTATTTAAAGAAACAGGGAATTACCAGAGCAGGCATTATGGCTACCAACGGTACCATAGAGAGCGGTCTTTTTCAGCAGACCCTATTTGAAAACGGAATCGAGGCAGTGATTCCGTCACATGCAGGTCAGGAAAAGGTAATGAGCCTGATTTATGATAATGTAAAAGCAGGAAAAGCAATTGATATGGACAACTTTGATCAGGTATCTGAGGAACTTGTGAGACAGGGAGCCCAGGTAATACTGTTGGCCTGCACTGAACTCTCCCTGATCAAGAGAGATTTTCCTTTAAGCGACAGATATCTTGATGTGATGGAGATACTTGCCAGAAAAGCAGTCATGACCTGCGGAAAACTGAAGCAGGAATATGTGCAGCTGTCCGGCAAGCAGATAGAGAAATAAAGGAGCGTAAGAGATGCAGAATCATGTACTTGACTATCTGGACAATATCGTTCGGATAAAGCCTGACAAGATTGCCTTTGCAGATGAGAAAGAGGCATTGACTTTCAAACAGGTTTATGATCAGAGCCGTTCCATCGGCACATTTTTACATACAAAAGGGATTTGCAGAAAACCGGTAGTGGTATTCATGAACAAGCATCCCAAAGAAATTACCGCGTTTTTCGGAGTCATCAAGGGCGGAGATTTTTACGTGCCTATCGATGAGGAAATGCCGAGAAGCAGGATCGAACTGATTCTGCAGAATGTAAAGCCTGAGCTGATCATCTGTGATGCCGGGACCAAAGAGCAGGCAGAGAGTCTGGAGTTTTCGGGAGACGTAGTGCTTTATGACGATATCTGCCGGACGGAGATTGATGAGGCTGCATTAAAGGAGATTTATGATAAGACCATAGATACGGATCCGATTTATATTGTATTTACTTCGGGTTCTACCGGTGTACCCAAAGGTGTAGTAGCATGTCACAGATCTGTAATCGACTATATTGAGCAGCTTTGTGAGGTGTTGGAGTTTAATGAGGACACGGTATTCGGCAATCAGACGCCTCTGTATTTCGATGCCTGCCTGAAAGAACTTTATCCTACCTTGAAATTCGGTGCTACCACATATCTGATCCCCAAGGAATTGTTCATGTTCCCCGTAAAGCTGGTAGAATTTCTAAATGAGCATCAGATCAACACGGTATGCTGGGTGGTATCTGCACTTGTTATGGTTTCTGCATTCGGAACCTTCAGAACCATTGTCCCGAAATACCTGCGCACGGTAGCTTTCGGAAGCGAAGTCTTCCCTATAAAACAGTTCAAACGATGGAAAGAAGCCTTGCCCGGAGCGAAATTTACCAACCTTTACGGACCTACCGAAGGCACCGGCATGTGCTGTTACTATAAAGTAGAAAGAGAATTTGAAGATAAGGAAGCGATTCCTATCGGTCGTCCTTTCAAAAATACAGAGATTATTCTGTTAAATGAAAAGAATGAACGGGCAGCAGTGGGGGAACCGGGAGAAATCTGTATTCGCGGTACCTCACTTACCCTTGGTTATTACAATAATTTCACCAAAACCAATGAAGTGTTCGTGCAGAATCCTTTGAACACTGCATATCCGGAGCTGATTTACAGGACCGGAGACCTGGGACGGTACAATGAATATGGTGAGCTGGTATTTGTATCCAGAAAGGACTACCAGATCAAGCATATGGGCCATCGTATCGAACTGGGAGAGATAGAAGTGAATGTCAATATGTTACCTGATATCAAAATGGCAGGCTGCATATATGATGAGATAAAAGGCAGGATCGTGCTGTACTATGTGGGAGAGATGGAGGAAAAGAGCCTGGCAGAGCTTCTGAAAGAAAAGCTGCCCCGCTACATGATTCCGAACCGCATCATCAGACTGGAGCAAATGCCCCTTACTGCAAACGGTAAAATTGACAGAGTAACCTTAAAGAAGAATTATCAGACAGGAAAGGAAAAATAAAAATGGAAGAATTATTGGAGATTTTAAGAGACTTACACCCTGAGGTGGATTTTGAGACTTGTGACACACTGATTGATGACAAGATTCTGGATTCTTTTGATATTGTATCTATCATTGCAGAAATCGAGGACCAGTTTGATGTAGTAATTTCCGCAGAGAAGATCGTTCCGGAGAACTTTAACTCCGCACAGGCATTATATGCACTGATTCAGGAACTGGAAGATGAGGACTAAGTATCATGCTTTTTACATCCTATGAATTTATCGGATTTATTCTGGTTCTGTTTGCGGCCTATTACATGGTTCCTGCCCAAAAACAGTGGATGCTGCTTCTTTTAGCCAGCTATCTGTTCTATTTTCTGGCAGATCCGATGTACCTTGTGTACATCCTGACAACCACTGTTACGGTGTATTTGGCTGCGCGCCGCATCGGCAGAATTTCAGAGGAGCAGAGTGCATACATAAAAGCAAATAAAGCTTCTCTTTCCAAAGAGGAGAAGAAAGCATACAAGGCAGGAATGAAGAGCAGACAGTGGAAGTGTCTGCTCGCCTGTCTCCTTTTTAATATCGGAATCCTGGCGGTGGTTAAGTATACCAATTTTGTCATCAGCAATGTGAATTCCGTGATGAAATGGGCCGGAAGCAGTAAGCAGCTGGATTTCTGGAATATTGTGCTGCCTATGGGAATCTCTTTCTATACTTTCCAGGCGGTGGGCTATCTGATCGATGTACACCGCGGCGTGGCACAGGCAGAGCAGAATCCTTTTAAATTAGCGCTGTTTATTTCCTTTTTCCCGCAGCTTGTCCAGGGACCCATCAGCCGTTTCAACGACCTGAAAGAGAGCCTGTTTGCAGAGCATCGTTTTCAGGCAGGTGCGGTCTGCAGCGGTCTGCAGCGGATCCTGTGGGGATATTTTAAGAAAATGGTTATAGCCGACAGGATACTGACGGCGGTAAATGCGATCATCAGAGATGCTGACAGCTACAGAGGTGCCTATGTATTTGTGGGAATGCTTTTCTATGCGCTGGAGCTGTACGCAGATTTTACAGGCGGTATCGACATTACCATCGGTATTGCAGAGACTTTGGGCATCAAGGTGGCAGAGAACTTCAACCGGCCTTTCTTTTCCAAATCCATCAAGGAATATTGGAGAAGATGGCATATCACCATGGGCACCTGGTTCACGGATTATATTTTCTATCCCATATCAGTATGCAAGCCTATGTTAAAGTTTGCTCGATTTGCCAAGGCCCATTTCGGAGATGTGATCGGAAAGCGTCTTCCTGTATACCTTTCCTCCTTTGTGGTATGGTTTGCCACAGGTATCTGGCATGGGGCCAGCTGGAACTTTATCGTGTGGGGACTGGCCAACTGGGTAGTGATCATGATTTCTCAGGAGCTGGAGCCTTTGTATGAGCGGTTCCACAAGCGTTTCCATGTGAAGGATAAGTTTGCGTTCAGGCTGTTTCAGGTCATCAGGACGGTACTTTTGATGAGCTGTCTTCGAATGTTTGACTGTTACAGGGATGTACCGTTGACCTTTAAAATGTTCGGAACCATGTTTACAGAGTGGAACTGGCAGATCCTTTGGGACGGTTCCCTGTTAAAGCTGGGCTTAAGCGGCCTGGACTACGCAATTCTTGCAATGGGAACCATTCTGTTGATCGCAGTCAGCCTGATGCAGAGAAAGGCCGGTGTGCGCAGTCAGATCGCCGCAAAATCATATCCTGTCAGATTTCTGGTATGGTTCGGGCTGTTCCTCTGTGTGCTTCTGTTGGAAGCTTACGGTGTGGGCTATGACGCAAGCCAGTTTATCTATAATCAGTTTTAGCAGGAGGTCAGTATGAAGAAAGTGAAAATAGGCAGAGCTGTGGGTACCATAGCGGTTGTGCTGATCAGTTTATACCTGCTGCAGAAGCTGCTTGTACCCAAATATGTGACGGATGTGGTAGAAGGTGCTTTGATCGCCGAATACTACGAAGAAGAGAAAGACCATGATGTGGTTTTCATAGGAGACTGTGAAGTCTATGAAAATTTTTCACCCAATGTACTCTGGAGTGAATATGGAATCAACAGTTATATCAGGGGAAGCGCCCAACAGCTGATCTGGCAGTCTTATTATCTGCTGGAGGATACCCTGCGCTATGAAAAGCCGGATGTAGTAGTCTTTAATGTGTTGTCGATGAAATATAACGAGCCCCAGAAAGAGGCCTATAACAGGATGACTCTGGAGGGGATGAAGTGGTCTATGTCCAAGGTGAAGTCGATACAGGCTTCCATGACAGAGGATGAGCATTTTCTGGACTATGTGTTCCCCATCTTAAGGTATCATTCACGCTGGAGTGAGCTGACCACGGATGATGTGAAATATATGTTCAAAACAGAGAAAGTCTCCCACAACGGTTATTACATGAGAGTCGATGTGAAGCCGGCTGAAAATGTTCCGGATGGAAAGATACTTGCCAATTATCAGTTCGGTGACAATGCCTATGCCTATCTGGATAAAATCACGCAACTGTGCAAAGACAATGATATTCAGCTGATTTTGATAAAAGCGCCCAGTCTCTACCCCTATTGGTATGATGAGTGGGAACAGCAGATGGAAGACTATGCCCAACAAAATGATCTGATGTACATTAATTTCCTGGAACTCATAGAGGAGACAGGTCTGGATTTCAGTACAGATACTTATGATGGCGGACTGCATCTGAATCTGTCGGGTGCGGAGAAGATCACCCGTTACTTTGGGCAGATATTAAGGGAAGAAGCAGGACTCTCAGACCGCAGGGATGAACAGGACCTGGTACTTCGCTGGCAGGAAAAACAGGAATTCTATGAGCAGGACCGTGAGGAACAACTGAAGGCACTGGAAGAGATTCAGTAGAAAGAGGAGAATTATGAAAAAGAAAAATATTATCTTGGCACTGGGAATGATCCTGGCAATGATGACAGGATGTGGACAAAGCGAAAATGTGATCAGCGGGGAAGTGAATAATTCCGCGAATATCTCCCAAAAGGAAGAAAGCAGCGATAAAGGCCAGAATCAGGAGCAAAACCGGGAATCTCAGTCCGGACAGGAAAATGAGGCCGCCGAAAACTATAAAGGCTATGTCTTTATCAGCAAAGATGTGGTGATAGAGATGGACGCTGAGGCAGAACCTGTTATTGAGGCACTTGGTGAGCCCTTGTCCTATTTTGAAGCAGCCAGCTGTGCATTTGAGGGACTGGATAAAATTTATACTTACAGCGGATTTGAAATCAACACTTATCCCGGTAAGGATAAAGACTATATTTCTTCCGTTATTATTAAAGACGACTCCGTAACCACCGTAGAGGGAGTGACTATCGGCGACAGCAAGGAGAAAATGGAGCAGGCATATGGTACGCAGTGTACTGTGGAAGAGAATCTGTACATTTACGAAAAGGATGATATGAAGCTGCGCTTTATTGTGAAAGATGGCGTGATTGAAGCAATTGAATATGTGTCTAATGTCTTGTAAGCTGAAGGAAAGGGATGCGATAAGGTCAGATCTTCGAATGAAGGTCCGGCCTTATTTTCTTGTTAAAATCAGCGATGCATCAAGTGCGATTTCGGATTTTAGCGATTTCCTTTCCCAGGCAGATAAAAAATGAATATCATGGGATGCCACCATTGTTTAGGAAGAACCCATCCCCCGGCTTGTGGTAAGAGAAAAATTGAAGGATGTGATCAAGCGTCTACCCATAAGGAATAAAAGCCGGTTTGTGGTAAGAGAAAATTTGAAGGATGCGAACAAGTGTCTACCCATAAGGAAAATAATCTGGCTTGTGGTAAGAGAAAATTTGAAAGATGCACAAAAAGCTCTACCCATAGGTACAGATATGACTGCGTAGGGTAGAAAACTGGGCATGAGAGCATACGCTTTTCCTCACTTGGGCGCCTGTGAACTGAAATAGGAATTGCATGAAAAATTCAAAAAATTAAAATAAAGTGTTGACAGGAGTCGAAAAGGGTGATATACTCACATTCGTTGTCCGGTAAGACAGCTGATTCAAATCCGAAACTTGAAAAAAGTTGAAAGAAAATGAAAAAAGTTGTTGACAAACAAAAAGAAATGTGATAACCTATAGAAGTTGTCGCTGAGAGATGAAAACAAGAGACAACAAAGTACCTTGACAAATAAACAGTAATGCAACCCTGAATAATTCCAAGCGAGATCAAAGATCTCGCAAGAGAAAGAATTGATTGAAGAATTCAAACAATTCTGGATTTGTTCAGAGGATACGAACGAATCGTATCAAGAACGAGTGAGACTTTTGTTAAGAAGGATCACAACCCAAAAAACAGTAAGTTCAGGAAGCTTGACCAG
>JBGVLR010000009.1:0-54663 GCA_045124375.1 Acetatifactor sp. | reverse complement strand
GATGTGCGTATTCAGTCTCAGAGGCTGATACTGCGTCAATACACCAACTGTATCCACTCCGGAGTTGATACAGTTGGACAAAGGAAAATCGATAATACGATATTTTCCTCCGAATGCAACAGCAGGCTTGGCAACCTTGGACGTCAACACGCCCAGACGGCTTCCCTGACCACCTGCCAACAACATGGCAATCATTTCTTTTCTAATCATGTCCTCACCTCAATCTAGCCTTTTACCTTTTTACGGTAAATCCATTATAGCACATTCATAGTAGAAAGTGAATATTAATTACCAAAAAAAAGATGTGTTTTACGATTTTTATATTCATTTTTCACATAAACAAGACAGAATGCGACACATTTTTATTTATTTCTTACACCAAAATTTTTCTTTTGGAAAGAATTTTGGACAGAATTAACATTTTACAATTTCTATTGTTTTTTAGGCTTCAAATGTATATAATTAATGTGGAAGCAATGAATGTTAAAGATTTTTCAGTCGTTGTAATTCATAACTTTAAATAAAATAATAAGGAAGTGTTACCATGTACAAAATAGATTTTAATCATCCTACATCCATCTATTTCGTAGGAATCGGCGGTATCAGCATGAGTGGTCTGGCTGAAATTTTGAATCAGGCCGGTTTTCAGGTATCCGGCTCTGACGCGAAGGAAAGCGCCATTACCCGGATGCTGGAAGAACAGGGGATCCGTGTATTCTACGGACAGCGTTCTGAAAATATTACAACAGATATCGACTGTGCCGTATTTACCAGCGCGATTCATCCTGACAATCCGGAATATCAGGCAGTTATGCAGCTGAATATCCCACATCTGACAAGGGCTGAACTCCTTGGTCAAATTATGAAAAATTACGATACTCCCATCGCCATCAGCGGTACCCACGGCAAGACTACCACTACCTCTATGGTCAGTGAAATCCTGCTCCACGGCAATACTGATCCTACTCTATCCATCGGCGGTATTCTGAAAACCATCGGCGGCAACATCCGCGTAGGACACTCCGGCTATTTCGTAACAGAAGCCTGTGAATATACCAATAGCTTCTTAAGCTTTTACCCGAAGATCGGAATTATCCTTAATATAGAAGAAGACCATCTGGACTTCTTTAAGGATCTTGCAGATATCAGAAGTTCTTTCAGAAAGTTTGCCGAGCTTCTGCCCAAGGACGGTTGTCTCATCATCAACGGAGATATCGAAAATTACGAAGAAATCACCACAGGGCTGCCCTGCCGTGTCATCACCTACGGTACTGCTGTGAATAACGATTATCATCCTGTGGAAATCACCCATGATGAGCAGGCTCACGCTACCTTCCGCCTTCAGGGTCCTCAGGACAGGGAACGTACTTTCACACTGAAAGTACCGGGAGATCACAATGTAAGCAATGCTATGGCAGCCATCGCGTTGGCAGATCTTCTGCATATTGACTCTGAAGTGACGAAAGCAGCTCTTTTAGACTTCACCGGTACAGATCGCCGTTTCGAATATAAAGGTACCGTTGCAGGTGTTACCGTGGTAGATGATTACGCTCATCATCCTACAGAAATCAAAGCTACCCTGGAAGCTGCCCGCAATTACCCACACAAGACGCTTTGGTGTGTCTTCCAGCCTCACACTTATACCAGGACGAAAGCATTCCTTGAGGACTTTGCACGTGCCTTGTGTCTGGCGGACCGCATCGTACTGGCGGACATCTACGCTGCCAGAGAGACGGATACATTAGGCATCAGTTCCCAAACACTGCAGGCTGAGATTGAAAAATTGGGTCATGAATGCTTCTTTTTCCCAACTTTTAATGAGATCGAAAAATTCCTTCTGGAAAATTGCACAACCGGAGATTTGTTGATAACTATGGGTGCCGGGGATGTGCTTAAAATCGGGGAAAATCTGCTTGGAATTTAATTATCCACATTATCCACAGCCAAAAGGTGGAGAACTCCCCAAAGAGGCTGTGGATTTTTCCCCAGGAATTGTGGAAATCTTTTGGGCTGTGAAATATCAGTCCAACATCTGGAAAACAAGACATCTCAGGGCTGTCCCACCAGTATCCATCCACATTATCCACATTATCCACAAAATTGCACAAACCCAGTGTTTATCAGTATTTCCAGCACTTTGACTATTTTCTTTTTACAAAGGGTATGCTATACTCGCACCATAGATGATACTTCACTGCGATGTGTCGTCTAAAGTAACAAAGGAAAGGGATGTGTTACCATGGCACGTTTGATGATTTATAAGGATGCTCACGTGGATACCACCGTTGTGCCCAACAGTTTCATAGATGAATATATGAAGGAAGCCAACGCTACCCAGGTGAAGGTATATCTTTATCTGCTCCGTATGCTGAATGCCAACCAGGCTATCAGTGTGTCCGATATCGCGGACCAGTTCAACGATACGGAGAAGGATGTTCTGCGTGCTCTGAAATATTGGGAAGGCAAGCAGCTGCTTTCTCTGGATTATGATGAGAAGAATAATCTTACAGGGATCCATCTGCTGGATCTTACCAGAGTCGAGGAGCCGGTTATGTCTCCCCGTGTGTCTCTGAGTTCAGATCTGCCCACTACGCAACCCTTTCAGGCTATGCCTTCTGCGGCTCCGGTATCCGTCTGCCCTCCCCCTTCCATGCAGACACCCCGGGCGCAGGACGGTCAGCCAACTTTTACCAAGCCTGATTATACCCTGCAGGAGCTTCGTGCATTCAAGGATCAGGAAGAGACTGCTCAGCTGCTTTTCATTGCGCAGTCCTATCTTGGCAAGCCTGTGACTCCTTCCGAGATCAAGTCCATTCTTTTCATGATGGATGTACTGCATTTTTCAGAGGATCTGGTAGATTATCTGATCCAGTACTGTGTAGATCGGGGCAAGAAAGATTTCAAATATATTGAGAAAGTGGCTATCAGTTGGGCGGAACAGGGCATCACAACTCCCAAGGAAGCTCAAAAGCAGGCAGGTAAATATGACAAGAACGTATATGCCATCATGAACCAGCTTGGCAAGAATGGCTCTCCTACCACTAAGGAAATGGAATTTATTAACCGTTGGACTGATGAGTATGGGTTCAGCAATGACATTATTTTCGAAGCCTGTGAGCGTACTGTCCTTGCAACGGACAAGCATCGCTTTGAATATGCGGACAGTATCTTAAGCAGCTGGAAGAAAGAGGACGTTCATCGCAAATCTGATATCATCAGAATCGATGAGACTTTCCAGGCAAGACGGCGCAATGCGGTGAAGACTGTCACCACCAATAAATTCACTCAGTTCAAACAGAATGATTATGATTTTGACCAGTTGGAACAGGAACTTCTCAGCAATTAATGTTACGATTAGCATCCAGCGTGAAAATTGTAACAAGCAGATATAAAGGAGAACTAATGTGGCACTGACCAATCAGCAATTTGAATCTATTATGAGAGGCTACGAGCTTACCCAGAACAGGAATCGCCGTCTTCTCGAAGAGCGGGAAACGGAAGTCTACCGCAATATACCGGAATATCAGAAACTGGTGGAATCCACCGGTTCTCTGGCTAAGGCCTGCGCAAAAAAGCTGTTAGACGGCGATGAGCAGGCTCTTGTCGTGCTTAAAAGTGAGTTGGCAGGACTTTCTGCCCAAAAGAAGCGATTGCTTGCACAGCACGGTTATCAGGAAGATTATCTTGATCCCATTTATAATTGCTCTCTGTGCCATGATACCGGATACGTATCCGACCCTGCCGGTTCCCCTCAGGAAAAGTGTCGTTGCTTTCGCCAGAAGGAGATATCTCTTCTTTATGAGCAGTCCAATATACAGAAAATGATTGAGAAAGAGAATTTTTCCACCCTTTCCTTTGACTATTATGAGGGAGAAGACCGGAGAAGATTCCAGGAAGCTGTAAGAATTAGCTTAGATTTTGTACAAAACTTCGAACAAGACTACCAAAATTTGTTTTTTTATGGTACAGTAGGAACTGGAAAGAGTTTTTTGTCAGGATGTATCGCCGGAGAGCTTCTTCAGGCCGGTCATTCGGTCATCTATTTCAGTGCCTCCGGGCTGTTTGATACTCTTGCACGTTATTCTTTCGATGCAAAAGCCAAAGAAACTCTTTACAATTTCTACAAAGACCTTTACAATTGTGACTTGGTGATCATAGATGATCTGGGAACAGAAGTAACCAATTCCTTCGTTACGTCCCAGCTTTTTGGATGTCTGAATGAACGCATCCTTCGAAGAAAGGCTACTATCATCTCCACCAATCTGAATCTGGAAGAACTGCGGGACAGATATTCCGACAGGATATTTTCCCGGATTACCAGTAATTTTACTATATGTAAATTGTCCGGACCGGACATCCGTATTTATAAAAAGAGAATGCGTAAATAACACCCAGCAGAAAGTGAGGATTGCCCCATGCCAACCCGTGAAGAAAAGCGTAACTTAGAAACCATTCCAGTAGGTTCCCTCGGAATCATCGCCCTGGAGAGCTGCCAGCCTCTCAGCAAGAAGATCGATCAGTATCTTGTAAAGTGGAGAACAGAGCGTGAGAATGAACACAAGGACTCTCTTGCATTTGCAGGATATCAGAGACCTTCTTATCTGTTAAGCACCAAAGTGCCGCGTTTTGGTTCCGGTGAGGCCAAAGGTGTTATCAATGAATCTGTCCGCGGTACTGACCTGTATCTGCTTGTAGACGTATGCAACTACAGCCTGACCTACTCTCTTTGCGGCCACGAGAACCATATGTCTCCCGACGACCATTATCAGGATTTGAAGAGAATCATTGCTGCCGTAGGCGGTAAAGCAAGAAGAATCACGGTAATCATGCCTTTCCTTTATGAAAGCCGTCAGCATAAGAGAACTTCCCGTGAATCTCTGGACTGTGCACTTGCTCTTCAGGAGCTTGTTCGCATGGGTGTAGACAATATCATTACCTTTGATGCACATGATCCCAGAGTGCAGAATGCTATCCCTCTCAATGGTTTTGAGACCGTACAGCCTGCTTACCAGTTTATCAAAGGACTGCTTCGCAATGTAAAGGGTCTGCAGATTGACTCAGACCACATGATGGTCATCAGCCCGGATGAAGGCGGAATGAGCCGTGCAATCTATATCGCAAACGTATTAGGTCTGGATATGGGTATGTTCTATAAGCGCCGCGATTATACCAGAGTAGTAAATGGTCGTAACCCTATCGTAGCACACGAGTTCCTTGGTTCCAGCGTTGAAGGCAAGGATATGATCATCATCGATGATATGATTTCTTCCGGTGAAAGTGTTCTGGAAGTAGCTGCTGCATTAAAACAGCGTAAGGCCAACAGAATCTTCGTATTTTCTACCTTCGGCCTGTTCACCAACGGTCTGGACAAGTTCGACAATGCATATGAGCAGGGCATCATCGATAAGGTTCTGACCACTAACCTGATTTACCAGACACCCGAACTGCTGGAGAGAGAATGGTATATCAACTGTGATATGAGTAAATATATTGCTTATATCATCGATACTTTGAACCATGATTCTTCTATCAGCGATCTGCTGAATCCTAATGAAAGAATTCAGAATATTGTGACACGATATAAGAATGGGGAATTGTAATATTATGTGACGAACTTTTAAGGCCGGCGCTTTAGCGCCGGCCTACTGTATATCCTATCAAGTGGATAAGAATCACTTATTCCCAAGTACTCCGCAATCTCTGAAACTTTATGTGCCGATTCTGTTAAATTTCTATTTCCAAACCATCATAAGCCACTTCGATGCCATAACGCGCAGCAGCCTCACAAAGCTCTTCATGAGTCTTTTCCACCAAATGTCCGATATGGCTTACCATGATTCTGGTCTTCTGATCTACTGCACCCATTTCCGTTAACTTGTCCACCGTTTCCTTACACCAGGTCAGATCCATGTGCGATTTGGTAATCTGCTCATTCTCCTTCAAAGTACAGTCCAGGACTACAAAATCAAAGCGTTCACCTGAAGTTCTGATGTACTCCAAAGCGTCCTCATGAAATCTTCCGGTATCAAATCCCCACAAGATGCATTTCTCATCCTTGCGTATGATGTACAATGAGGCTTCAAGTGCCTCAGCGTGACGGGCACGGAGAGGCGTAACCTGATAACCGATAATATCATAAGTCTTATAATGTTCTAAGTCGTGTACTGATACCGAGAAGTCGCAGGTTCTTTTGCGTGTTCCGTTCCTATATGCCTCTTCCTGCTTTTCAATGGAGGCTTTCAGTCCACGTCCGGATGCTTCCGATAGATAGAAATCTACCCTGTCTATTCCCTGAGGTCTGCTGAGTATATCTGCCGGCAAAAAATGATCAAAGTGAGCATGCGTAATCAGGATATTCCTTACTTTACGCATATCGAGACCTCTGTAAGCTGTATGGGCAAAGGTATCCACCGGATATTCCATTCCAAGACAATCATCTATAACCGCCTGTGAACGAGTGCGGATGTCCTTTCCTCCATGCTGTCTTGCATACTCACAAACCCTGCAGTAGCAGAAGATTTCCGGGATGCCGCCGCCTGCACTTGTTCCGTAAAATTTTATCTTCATTGGCTTCCTCCTTATTCTTCCTATAGGCTCTCGGAATCAGACTTTGTATCATTAAGTTCAGCCTTAATCTTCCTAAAAAGATTTCTGAAATAATGATCAAATCCACTGTCGTTGGGATGCAGCCGTAAATCAGCGAAATAATTTTCGTCCTGCGGAATAAAGTCATAACCGTCAATACAGGTAATGTTTTTAAAATTCCCGACAATGTTTTCTATATCTTCCTTAACCTTAAAAAAGTCTCCGAAAGCCGTTTCTTTCTCGTGATCTTTACGCCAAATAGGGGTGATTGCAAAAATTCTCGCATTTGGATAATTTCTGTTCAAGGCATCATAGAAAGCATAACATCTCTCCTTAAAATCCTCTTCACCTGTCTTATTCCAATCATTGGTACCGTAGGCGACAGTAATATAATCCGGGTCAAAATCATCACGAGATTCGGCCAGCGCCGGGAAAAATCTCTCTCCGCCGATGCCTTTATTGATTTCCTCTGCATCAAGTGCTTCAGCCAGTCTGGCTGCATAACGCCCGGAAGGTCTCAGGGCATCATACCCCTGTGTAATAGAGTCACCGAATGCAAGCAGTTTTTTAGCAGGTCTGATTGGTTTTATAAATGCATTGTCTTCAAGAGACAATTCCCTGATTTCTACTGCAACAGACCATGGCAGGTATATACATACTTTCTTGATGCCTTCGCCCAACCCAAAGCTCTTGGAAAATTCACCGTGAGGTAGCAGTATCTGGGTGTAATCCTGCGGTAAGTTTACATCAGAATAATTATCCAGATAACCCACCGGTTTGCCGTCTACGGTGACGTCAAAAGAAAAATACTCACGAGATGATCCTCTCCCAACATTCACTTTTAAGAAAAGCGAACGGCTGTTGGTTTCAAAATATATTTTCATGCCTGCGGCGGCCAATGCTTTTGTATGAAAACCCGCATCAGTTCGTCTGTAAATCTCCTCTTGCTCTTCTGTAAATCTGTACAGGCAGACACCATTCTCCTTCTCCACAGTTCTCACAGCTCCCAGACATACGCTTTGAATCTGTTCAGAACTAAGCTTCATCATTTCATCCTCCTTGCACACACATTTGATTATTTTATGTGTTTTTTCTGATAAACCATATACGTACCGACGCAAAGTGCTATTGCAGCAATTATCAGCCACAGTCCAGCCCGGAAATCATCTCCCGTTCCAGGTGAAACTGAAATGTCCGTTGACGAACTACTATCCGTTGCAGGAAGTGCTTCGGAATCGTCCGATGTTTCCAATTCTGTAGTCACCTCTGAAGTGGAAGGTGTCTCTGATTCGGTAGTCTCTTCTGAAGTGGGCGGTGCCTCCGGTTCTGTAGTCTCTTCTGAAGCGGGCGGTGCCTCCGGTTCTGTAGTCTCTTCTGAAGTGGGCGGTGCCTCCGGTTCTGTAGTCTCTTCTGAAGTGGGCGGTGTCTCCGGATCGGTGGTCTCATCTTCTTCTGATGCGCTGGTATTCATTTTAATTGTCTGATCGTATGCTGTCAGCCATTCTCCTGTGGCAAAATCAACAGCTCTGTACTGAATCACGTCCTCATATACATAGGTAAAGTAACCTACATGATGTGAGCCGCTGGGTTCCGTGGACTTAGTGCCATATCCACTATTATTCTGAAGAAATGCCGGGATGTCCAGTACATGATAACCGGATTCCATCTGAAATACACCACTTCCGTCACCCAGTCCATGATGAATATGACCTGTGGCAACTATGGTATTCGGATATTTAGCAAAAATATCATAAATGCTTTCAGGGACAATGGTTGTCGGTGGAACGCGATACTGACCTAATTGCTCTAATTGTTCTGTCACGCAAGGATGAATCAGGACAAATACCGGTTTCCCCTGACCGCAGTATGCTTCCAGTTTTTCCTCCAGCCATTGCAGCTGTTCTTCCTCCATTCCCTGTGCGCCATCATAATTCTTATAATCTTTCAGATACGCACTCAGTACAAGGACGTGATAACCATTTACTTCTCCTTCATAGTAAAGCTTATCATAACCATCTTCCACTGCACCTGCTTCTACCAATGAACCGATATGCAGTTCCGCAAACTCGCTGTTTTTCAGTGCTCGCACTTCATGGTTACCGACTGCCACAAAAGTCGCCAGCTCTCCCTTTTTCGCCATGTACGCATCCCAGAACGATTCAATTTCTGCCACTGCACCGTTGCTGGAATAATCACCGGAGTGTAAGAATGCATCAATACCCAGTTCATTAGCCCAGTCCAAAGCCTTCTGCAATACCTCATAGCGCGCACTGCCGATGGATTCAATATGCGTATCCGAAAGCTGAACAAAGGATACCAATGCACCATTTCCCATCAAGAACTGCTCGTATGCAGTCCTGAAATCACTATACAGTGTTTCCGCTTCTCTCACATTATAGGTTTCATCCTTAAGGCTCTCTTCAGCAGTCGCTTTTGCCGTTGCTGCTTTAGCCATAATCTCGTCAATTGCACTCTGACTGTACTGATTTCCTGCAGTTATTTCCCTCTCGTTTAGTTCACGCACCAGACTTAGTGTTAGTCCCAGATAAGATTCTGCCTGTATTTGTTCCTTATTCATGACACCTCTGTAAATCCGCAGATTATCCACAGTCACATTACTTATACCGTACTGTCCCAGGCCGTCAGCACCAAGAATAAGATGCTCAGCTGTTGTCTCAGCATCCATGTTCTGACCGACTGAGTCGCCGATAAATACGGATGAACGCAAGTCTCCATCCACGTAAATGTGCTCCATGCCTTTACGGGTCACTGTCACTACAATCTGATGCCAGCGATCATCCGTAGGTTCCTTCACGCTGTCGATCTGGTAGCGGGTATCCCCGGCCATCAGACTGGAACCAAAATACATGTAACATCCTGCATTAATCAATGAAAATCCATTATAATCCGGTGTAGCAAAATTCTGATTTGACAACAATACACCATGCTTCAGTCCGGAAGGCAATGCAGACATATCATAAGCCGTTCCCGCATTTACCGCACCGGATACCGTTCCGCCGAGAGTGGTCTTCATCCAGAAAGATATGGTAAAGTCTTCACCTCCCAGAGCAATACTGCCGAAGTCAATATACTGCTGTGCGTTCTGACCGAACTCATTGTCAAAAAATACTGCTTTACCTCCATCCATACCGGTAACAAAACTTATATCACCGTAAATTACACCACTTCTTCCGTTTGCACTGCTATCCTTTGCTTCTTCTTCAAAATCGACAGATAAAAGAACTTCTCCCAACTGAGTGTCTTTTTCTTCCAGCCATACATCACCTTTCTCCGATGCACCGCCAAGTCCGGTCCACTCCGGCAATGTTACATTCGGGGATGCAAGAAATATTGAACTTCCGGTTTCTACTTCTAACTCCACATTCTCAAATAGAGAAGCAATTGCTATGTGTGAATTGCCCTTCACAATCAGTTTATCAAACTGACTCCAATCAGGAGAATAGGTTCCGCTCTGTCCATCAAGACTCAGGCTGAAATGCTCTATTGTTCCTCCGCCCTTGGTATTCTTCAGGCTCATGGAAGCCGGGGCACTTCCTTTATCGCTTACATTGACTACCAAACTTTTCAGATAAGTTCCGGCAGCACGACCACCCGCAAGCATCGCCACTGTTCCTCCGGTTATATTGATGGTACAAAGTTCTTCTTGACCACTTTCATAGGTACTGCTTGCATAGACGCGCCGGACCGTACTCTGATCAGCCACATTGATTGTCACGGTGCCGCTGATCTTTCCATTAGCTTCACCACCACCGGTGATATACCAGGGTGAAGCCGTTCCATCTACGGTAATCTCCACATCTCCATTAACATTCTGCCGATTGGACGCAGCCATCAGGAAATAACAGCTTCCGCTGGACATATGAACATTTACGCTTCCGCTTTCGGTCGAATAATTACCTGATCGGATCTGGAAACGATAGGCTTTATTTGCAACAACCTCCGCATCCCCTTCTCCGCCGACCAGTTCCACTTCTTCTCCCAGAGTCAGATTCGGCCCGGTGTAAAGGTTCGTTGTTACATAGGATGCATTTGCTACATTGATTCTTGCAAATTTCACTTTTTCCAAAATTGTGGGACCACCAAACGCAATACACGTTGTTCCTGACATGTTGATGCGAAGTTTTGCACCGTTTTCACGATAATCTACACCATTATAATATGAAGTAATCTTTACTGTACCTTTATGGGTATCATCCACATCTCCAATAAAATTTTCAGTTAATTCAACCGCATCCATGAGTACGATGATGCTTGTTGCGTTCTCATCTGCTGCTGTTGTACTCTTGCTGATGATTTTGTACGCCTGTGCAAGCGACTTTACCGGCATCTCTTTTGCCAGACCACTATTTTCATCAGAACCGGTAGATGCAACGTAAACCACTGCTACATCAGTCAATGTGGGCTCATTATTTCCACTGTCATCACTTGTGTCATCGTCAATCCAGGCAACATTTCCATTCCCGGAAAAAGCAGGCAATTCGGGATTTGCCTCCTTATCCAACAGCAATTTACACCCTTCAGCCACATTAAGAGTGGTTGTAGGTGCCGGGAATGCCGTTTTCAGCTTAATCTCTGTTCCCTCGATCATACAAATAGTATCTGCTGAAGGGAAATTCCAGGAAGAAAGCTCAGTCTTCACCCCGGACAGAGTTATGGCTGTCTTATTGATTGTACCAGCCTCCATATACGAAGCAGGTATACTGTCAATACTGTACACGTTCAGTTCCAATTCCGCAAGGGCAGCATACTCTCCCCGTCCGCTCCTTAGTTCCTGCACTTTCCCACCGTACAGATTCACAGTTACCTTATCCATAGCGGTTGTTCCATTTCCATTTATGGGAAGTAATGTCAGCTCAGCATTCCCTTGAACATTTAACGTTGCAGTCTTCGGGTTGGACGCACTGGACTGATTTACTCCCGGAGAAATCATCTTTGCAACGCAGGTTCCATTTAGATTAATCAGTACATTTCCAGTAACCATTCCCTCACTGCCATACACATAACCCAAAGTATCACAGGCAAGGTCAAGCTGCGTATTTTCAACATTAATTCCGGAAGCATATGAATATCCACCATACACGCGAACTAAGCCACCGGTACATTTTACCGTGGATGTCATTTTTAGTGATGATCCACCATAAATATACAACTGCTTTTTGCCATTTGCATTGATGGTCAAATCGGTAATTTCTGTCGGACCGCCGCACTGGAAATAGCGATTCACCGAAGTATTAAACTGCAACTTTGCGTCCGGATAGGTCTGTCCGCCATAGCTTCCGGTAATGATCACCTTGCCTTCATGGGAGTAGGTAAGTGCTCCATTCTCACCATAATTAAAGTTTTCAACTGCTGCTAAGACATCCTTTATAACAATATATGCCTGTGCCTCGGCATTTGTCTTAACATCTCCTTGCTGCAGAATATCATAGGCTTTCGCCAGCGTAGCTACCGGGGTATCCGCAGTTCCCGCATTGGCATCATTGCCGGATACGGAAGAAACGTATATAACCTGTTCTTCTGCTGACTGTTCTTCTGCTGACTATTCTCCTGCAGCCTGTACATCCGATCCACTCAACGGACTGCAAAGCAGCGCAAACGTCAATATTATGCTCAGCACATATCTTATTTTGTTATACCACATTGATTTCTTCTCCTTGTTATGTAGTAAAAAATGCCAGTTCTACAGGCAAATCTATAGAACCGGCATAGGGTAATTACAAATTACTTAATGGTGTCGATGTATGCAGTCATTTGTTCTACGTACTTGTCATAACCTGCTTCGTAGAATCCCTCCAACAGTTCGTTCCAATACTCAACAGGCTTATCACCGGTGATAATCTTTGCTTCCTCCTGGATCATGTAGCTCCGGTATTCGATGAACACAGGATCCGTTGCAATTTCCGGTTTATAACCACGGTCAAGCGTAGGCCAATACAGATCGAAGGTCACGTCAATCAGATTCGCAATACGCTTCTGCTGATCTACAGGCAGAGCTTTATCAACAAAGAACTCCACACCATCTGACCGGCGTAAGAACATACTGATCAGTTTCACATTTCTAAGATTAGTTCCATTCTCTTTATCTGCAGCCTTAATTGCGTCGCGCAGAGAGAAATCATAATTGCCTGCCTCATCCATAGTAAATCCAACGTTAATCAGGTTTTGAGCATTCAAGTTCACCCACTGTTCATCAGACAGAACATAATCACAAAGCTCTAAGAACTTCTCAGGATGCTCACAAGTACTGGAAACTGCGTAGTAATACCAGATACCTGTACTACTGTCACCATAGCTATAAGTACCGATGGGATCACCATCTACAACAACACCGGGACAATATAAATGAGTTCTGGTCGATCCTTCAGCTGCTACCACTGTCATATTACCCGGGTAACCCGGCTGGATACCATATTGCTCAACGCGCTCTTTTGAAACTGTAGCATTTATTGCAAATGCATCAGGCTCAATAAGCCCTGCCTCCCAACACTTATTCATAAATGCAAGATACTGTTCATAATAGTCATAATCTTTGGAATACTTCAGATTAGTAACAGTACCGTCTTCCATTTCATACCATCCTGTACCGATATGGAAAATACGTGATACTCCCTCGAACAGAGAACCATCTGCATTTGAATAAACCTGTAGACCATAGGTATCATTAATGCCATTGCCATCCGGATCATCATATGTGAATGCATACATCAAATCATAGAATTCATCCAGAGTCAGAAATTCTCCTTCTGTATAATCGATATTCAGATTCTTTATCCAGTCTTCGCGAAGCCAGAATCCGTCAGCACGAGCTGGTGAAGAACGAGGCATTCCCCATATACTTCCATCATTGAAAATATCCAGAGCCTCCCAGGATACCTCATCGGTGTGAGCCATTATATTCTCGTAGTTGCCCAGCATATCTGAGAGATCATAGAACATACCGGATTCACAGGCATCCTTGAAGGAAGTCTGATTCAGCCATTCGGTAGGGAAACAAATTACATCAGGTTTTTCATCATTGATTAAAGTCAACTGAAGATTGTCTTCGTATGCGGAGGCCGGTGGCAAGATCCATTCGATCTCCAGGTTCAGCTTCTCCTCGAGTTGTGTTGACCACTGGTCTGCAATAGACCCTTCCGGAATCTCTGTTACATTGTGAAGCATAATCTTGAGCTTTACAGGTTCCTCTGATTCCTGAGATACCTCAGATGTGGCAACAGTATCCGTTGCACTGCCTGTGGTCACTGCAGAGCTTTCAGCTTCAGATTCAGTGGATTCAGACTTGGTACTGCCACAGCCGGTAAAGGCTGTAGTCACCATCATAGCTGACAGAAGCAGTGCCATGATTTTCTTTGATTTCATTTCTTTTTTCCTCCTTGTTTTTTTCTTATCTCTATAAAAAAGGGCACACTAACCCTTTACAGAGCCAACCATAACACCTTTGGCAAAATGCTTTTGCAAATAAGGATAGATACTCATAATCGGCAAACTGGTTATGACTACTGACGCATACTGGAGATTCTTGCTCTGAATATCCTCTGCGGCCTCAAGCGCTGCCGGATCGTTTCCTGATTCCAAAATCTGGGTAGACATAGACATCAGTATTTCCTTTAATGTCAGTGCTACAGGCCATAAATCTTTGTCCTGAATATAAAGCTGAGCTCCAAAATAAGAGTTCCATGAACCCACTGCCAGAAATAGTGTGATAGATGCCAGCGCAGGCTTCGACAAGGGAAGAACCAGCTTTGTGAAAATATAAGGCTCTGAACCACCGTCCACCATGGCTGCCTCAACCAGTTCATAGGGCAATTCACGGAAAAAGTTCATCATAATCACACAGTTAAAGGTACTAAAAGTGCCGGGAAGTATTAAAACCCACAAAGTATCAAGCAAGTTCAGTTCCTTCATATTCAAATAGTTCGGAACCATACCTGCGTTGAAAACCATGGTAAAAATTAAAATTACCATAAAAAATGGTTTTCCTTTCACTTCTTTACGGGATAACGGCCAGGCGAACAGC
Organism: Acetatifactor sp.; assembly: GCA_045124375.1. Classification (GTDB taxonomy): domain Bacteria; phylum Bacillota; class Clostridia; order Lachnospirales; family Lachnospiraceae; genus Acetatifactor. The sequence goes on along the minus strand of JBGVLR010000009.1, from coordinate 40,040 downwards.
GCGGTGACTGCCAGGCTTAATATTGTATGACTTACAGTTACGATAATAGTGTTCAGATAGCTTCTCCAGAAAACAGTATTCTGAAACACTAACTTGTAAGCTGAAGTTGTAAATCCTTTCGGCCATATCATCCAGGGCGCTTTCAGGTACTCATTATAAGAAGAAAAAGAAATTGCTACAACATTAATAATGGGATACAGCATTAAGAGTGCAACCAGTGTCAGCACAATATAGTTACATACAGAAAAGATACGCTCCGGAAGACTCTCCTTAACTTTTGTACCCTGCTTCAGCTTCTGCTTTACCATAATCCTTTTCCTCCCATTCTCTTAGACAAAAAGTTGGATATAAATACCATGACCATACCAACCACAGACTGGAAGAGACCGATCGCGGTGGCAAAGCTGAATCGACCTTCCCTCAGACCTACCTGATACGAATAAGTTTCCAGTACTTCTGCAACCTCCTTATTCGGTGCATTCTGCAGAAGCCATACCTGCTCAAATCCATTACTCAGGATATCACCCATTTTCATGATCAGCATAACCGTTACTGTTCCTGCGATACAGGGTAACGTAATGTGGAGAATACGCTGCCAGCGGTTGGCGCCATCAATCATAGCCGCCTCGTACAGCTGGACATCCACACCGGCGAGCGCTGCAAGATAAACAATCGTTCCCCATCCCGCACTCTTCCAGATACCGGATCCGATAAGAACTGTACGAAACCACTTGGGACTTGTCAAAAAGTCTATCTTTGTACCGCCCAAAGCTACAATCAGCTCGTTAATGATACCGTTTGATTTGGAAAGCAGACCGGTCACCATGGTAATAACAATAACCCAGGAAATAAAATGGGGCAGATACATAACTGTCTGCAGCGTCTTCTTAAACTTTTCATGTCTGACCTCATTCAGCAAAAGCGCCAGAATGATCGGGACCGGAAATCCCCATAACAGACGCAAAACACTGGTAACAATGGAATTTTTCAATACCCTCATAAAATTGACTGATTGAAAGAGTGTCTTAAAATGCTCCAATCCTACCCACTCCGAACCCCATATACCTTTCACCAGGGAGAAATCCCTAAACGCGATCTGCAATCCATACGTAGGACGCAGCTTAAACAAAAAAATAGAAATAAGACCCGGAATCAGAAAAATATACAACCAGTGAAAACGTTTGAAATGCATCAGCATCGGATGCCTGCGTTTCTTTGTCTCAGCTCCTGTCGGTTGTACCTGTGCATGCTTTTGCGTTGCAACAATGCTTTGTTTACTCATCATTAACTTCACCACTTTCGTATGTATTTATTTCGTTAAATCTTACAAATAACATTTTACTATTTTACTCTTTTATATACAATTGTACAGATTCTACTCACTTTCGAAATATTCATCCCATTATTTTGCCGTTTACCTTTGGCAAAACGCATATATTTCTCACTATTTTTACCTTCACCCCACAATTTCTACCTGTCATAGTGCACAAAACTGCTTTTGGGTCAAAAAAAGAGAATTTCGCAAAGCGAAATTCTCCGCACGTATCGGTATCTGTCTGAACTATTACTATTTATCCGAACCCTGTATCCACCATTCCGGCAGCCGAGGCGTCTTAATTTCCACACATGCACCGCCATATTCACTTCTTCGAATATCAAATTCACACTTTTCTCCGTAAATCAGCCGAAAGCGCTGGAACAGATTTATAATCCCCAGATGTTCGCCCACATAAATATATTCCTTTTGCAGCATATCAAAAATCTCTCTGATCTTTACCTGTGCGATACCCACACCGTCATCCTCCACACAGATATGCAGTCCGCTCTGTTCAAGAGCATGAATGGATATGTAAATATTCCCACTGGCTTTCCTGGGCTGCAGCCCATGGCTGATAGAATTCTCTACCAATGTCTGCAAAGAAATGCAGGGAATGGGCATCTGCTGTACGGCAGGGTCAATCATGTAGGAACAGTGAATATTAGGACCATAGCGCAGACATTCCAGTTCCACAAATTTTCTGGTATACACTATTTCCTCCTCCACAGTGGTAATATTTGTCTTCTGGGCTTTGGCAGTACACAGGATGTCTGCCAGTAAGATTAATGACTGACTTGTAACACTGTTTTCACTTCCGGTCTCGGTAATAGCGGTCCAGTTGATCGCCTGTAAGACATTATTGAGGAAATGTGGCGTCATCTGTTCCTGCAGTGCCTTGGCACGAGCTCGTTTAAGAGCTACCACACGGTCAAGCATCTCCTGCTCCAGCGTCACATTTTTCTGGAAAAGCTCCAGTATGGACACCAGCATGTATTGGATTTCTCCATCCTCATCACCGACTCTGACCTGCTCTGACGGATTCTCCAGCAATCGTAAGATAGCCTCCACCGGCCTAAAAAGCCTGCAAGTAGTACCGTAGGATAACACCACCGCAGCGACTACGCCCAGCAGTAAAATAATCATTACAAGCTTTTGTTGTTGATTGCTGCTGCGCTCATATTCTTCCATGGGTACCATCTGGACACATTTCCAGCCGAATCTGTCCATAGACATCCACGATATCCGCATCTGCTGACCGTTTATCAGGGATGTTATGGCAGAAATGTCCGGATCCTCCGGCAGATCCACATACTGGTCATTCATCTGATGGGCAGTGTCCAACAGCACCTGATTATTCTTGTCCAGAATCAGATATGCCCCCTGGATTCTGTCATGATTATTCGTAATATACTCTATCACTTTCTCCACATCAACACTGATAGAGGCAAAAGCCTTTTTCCCACCTCCTACAAACCGTGCCCAGTAAAAAGTGAATATTCTTCTATCTGCTTCCATTTCCCCCTGATATACTGACCTGACATCTGCGAATGTGTTCTGACCCGGATTTTCCTCCAACAATGAATAAAAAGTTTCCACCAGGTTCTTATCTGAAAATCGGCTGTAGGACTGGGCTTTATGAAGCACGGAGATGACATAATCTCCTGCCTCCGTATAAACATCTAAGGAATAATGCAGGTTCTCCCGGTAAGCCTTATCAAGCACATCCTGTACCCCATTTACCGCAGCAATATATTCATACTTCTGAGGTTCTGTGCGTTCCATCCGCAGAAAAGTCTGTACGCGTTCATTTAGCATCTGATTTTCAAGACTATTGTACACCTCTTCCAACAGCGTATTTAGCGTAGCAAGAGTATTACCGGTACTTCTGTCGGCAGCAGTATCCATCTCTCTCAACAGACTTTGCCTGGAAAAACTCCAGACAATACTAATACACAGAACAAGCGGCAGTACAATGCACAGAAATACCTGCAGCCAGTTCTTAAAAAAGAGTTTCTGGAACTGACGGTTCTGTATTCTTTCAACAAAACCAAAATGTGTGACTTTATCTTCCATAACATGCCTTTCCAACTAATATTTTGTCATGCCGCAATAAACCTAATATCATTCTCAATGTTCTTTCAATGCAGGTCTGTAGTCGCCGGGAGATTTGCCCTTAATCTTTCGGAACACCTTATAAAAATACTTCAGATTGCTGTATCCTACCTTCTCCGCAATCTCATACACATACATGTCTGTATTTTCCAAAAACTCAACAGCCCGTTCCACACGCATCTCCATCACAAGATCCGTATAATTCTTACCGGTCTGTTCCTTAATCAAGCGGCTTATATAAGCAGGATTCAAAAAAACCGTCTCAGCAATACCTGCCAGGGTAATATCCTCACTGTAATGCTCACGCAGGTAATCCATCACCTTCTCAATACTGGTATCTCTCTTAGCCTCCGCCTGTTCACCTACATAATCGAATAATATTCTGACACAGCGTTGCAACCACTCTCTCAATGCTTCAGACTGCATTACGGAAAAAGCGGTAGGTGTCATGCACTCAGCATACAGCTGGTTCCAGGCCATTAAGTCATTTCCTGCCACTTCATCCAAAAGCTTGGTAACCGTATAAACACACTGCCTCTGGGTAAAATCCATGCCTCCTCTGAGGTAATTGCTAAACAGTGCATCAGCAAGCTTAATTCCCTGCGCCTTACTGTTCTGGCACAGATAAGAATACAGCAGCTTATTCTGATCCCGTAATAGCTGCAGATACTCCATATCCTTCATAAGACTGTTTACAGGCTCATTTCTCCCTACCCGCTCTGCACAATGGGCCAGCTCCGCAGGTGAATTCAACAGTTGAAATGTGGGGATTTGTACACGGAGTGCCATCAGATTATAGATAGCTTCTTTCAGTTCATTCGGCTCGTAGGTGATCCGGTCGGCCACCTGGTTCTCCCAGAAAACTCCTAATACAGACAGTTCATCATCTTTCGTGGTACTCCAGGTGATTGCATAGTATTCCAGTTTCCGATCAAAATATCCCAGTATATGGACAAGCTGTTCCTGAAGCTCCTGCTGACCGTAATTAGCAAGAAAATCCTTATATTGCCGGTCATTGCTGAGAATAATTCTCACCAGAAATAAGCGGGCACTCGCTCCCTGTTTCTTTGAATCAATCAGGCCCAGCCTCCTTGCCATCTTCTCCGGATTAGCAAGGGAACCGAAATAGGCATCCGTCACAAACTGCTGCTTCTCATAGTTGATCAGTCTGTTGTAATGATCCACACGATCCTGCAGCATATTCTCCTGATCATCCTGCCTGTCCAGCTTCTCTTTCAGTCCCCGGAAAATCTCCCGCAGCTTGGAGAGATCGACCGGCTTCAGCAAATAATGTGCCACATGATACTCCACTGCCTCCTGGGCATAAGAAAAATCCTTGTAGGCCGACAGAAATACCACCTGAATGGGAAGGTTCTGCTCAGCCACCAGGCGTGCAATCTCAATTCCGCTTACGTTGGTCATTTTGATATCCGTCAGAATCACATCAGGAATATTGTTTTTCAGATAATCCAGAAGCTCCTTTCCATCGTCAAACTCGCCATCCACCCGAAATCCAAGCTCGTTCCATCTGACCATATTCACAAGTGCCCGGCGTGTGGTAAATTCATCCTCAGCAATTACCAATGAGTACATTGTGCACATCCTTTCGTTTTATACTCTTTATCGATATAGTAGCGGACTTTTTATTTTCCATCTGATGCTCGTGTTGTTTATATTAACCCTCATTTTAACGGAAAGGGACTTATCCTGCAAGACTTTTTCTCAAAAAGCCTTCGTTTTACTCCTATAAATGTTTCCGCATCAGAATGGACGTTCCGTATCTTAAGCCAGTATATACCGCTTATTGTGCAGTTGGCCGGAATATCGTAGTAAATCCCCTTTTATCCTTCACTTAAAAGTATTGACAATGCGTCACCTATCGTTTATATATTAGTTACACGATACAAAAACTTGCGGAGTGATAAAGATATGAGCCTAATAAAACAAACTTCATCACAACAAAATCCCTCTCGCAGATGGAACGTCAGACACCTGGCGCTCGTTGGGCTGATGGCAGCTGTTATCTGTGTGTTCGGACCGCTTGTCCTGCCACTGCCGTTTAGTCCGGTACCGATTTCTCTCGCCAGTCTGGCAATTTATTTTGCTGCATATGTTCTGGGAAAACATGGAGGAACTCTCAGTTGTATGATTTATCTTCTTATCGGGCTTGTAGGAGTCCCTGTTTGCTCAGGGTTCAGTGGCGGCCCCGGCAAACTGCTCGGCCCTACCGGTGGATATCTGATTGGCTATCTGTTCATGGCATGGTTATGCGGATTATTTGTTGAAAAGTGGCCCGGAAAAGCCTTACTGCAGTTTACCGGTATGGTACTTGGAACTTTAGTCTGTTATCTCCTGGGAACGATCTGGCTCAGCTTCCAGGCTGATTTAAGCTTTCAGGCTGCGCTGGCTGCAGGTGTACTTCCTTTCATACCGGGTGACCTTGCGAAAATCGTTGTCAGCATGGTATTAGGGAAGCAAATCCGCAAACGCCTCCGGAAGTTAAATTTCTAAGTAACTTGTTGCATGGATTTCCTTAAAATTTTGCAACTTGCATTTCCCCCTCACCTGTGCTATACTCTTAATCATTGTAAAGTCTCAAAAACAAGGTCTTAAAGGCTTAACAATTGCATAAAGTCTGTCACCGGCAGCATTATGTACGCTACGGCGCGAGTGTTCGAGACCTTCCACTCGTAAAACAAAACTAAAGGAGACAAAAATGAAAAACGAGAAAATGCAATTCATGACTCACGCAGCGGCGATCGCTGCTCTTTACGTTGTGCTTACATTGGTAGCCAACGCTCTGGGCCTGGCCAATTATGCCATTCAGGTCCGCTTTTCCGAAGCACTTACAATTTTGCCTTTCTTCACACCGGCTGCGATACCCGGACTGTTCCTTGGCTGTCTTATCAGTAATCTGTTGACAGGCTGTGCAGTACCGGACGTTATCTTCGGCAGTTTGGCAACTCTGTTAGGTGCTGTCGGTACTTATCTGCTTCGTAAGAGCAAATGGCTGGCACCTATTCCTCCCATTGTGGCTAATATTTTGATTGTTCCCTTCGTTCTGGCCTATGTCTATAAGTCCGAAGGTTCCATTCCTTACTTTATGGTAACTGTTGGAATCGGAGAGATTATTTCCTGTGGTGTATTCGGAATCATTCTTTTGAATGTACTTCAGAAATATCGGAAATATATTTTCCGCTGATGCAAAAAGTCTTCGGGGCTAACCCCCGAAGACTTTTTGCAGCTCTATTCATATACATACGTAATAAAGCAATTCCCATTCTCCTCAAACCACTGTGTGGAGTCCTTCATTCCCTTTTTGTAAAGTTTTCCTGTAGATGGCTCCATAATCACCACATTAAGCTCATTAAATCCCGTAATCAGAACCGCTTCTCCATTCTGTAAAATAGCCAGCACCGGAATATCCTGGTTCACATAATAGAGCATGGCGTCCATGGTCACCCCCGTCAAATTCAGGATGCGGCACTGGTTCAGACCCTGTTCCAAAATCTGCACCGACGTCTGTCCCTGATCTAAAAGAGACTGGCTGTTCATGGTGATGCCTTCCTTTTGCAGCATGGTATCCAGGCACACTGCCAGACTGCTTCTTGTGTCATCAGAGCTATTCTCTTTAATCGCCATAATCTGATTTCTGGTGACAAGGTTCCCTCTTCTGTAGATACATTTTCCGCTGTCATCCGTTACCGCTCCGGAACGCTCATAAGCAAGCTTTACAGCTTCCGCCGGGTCTACATAGATACCGCAGACTCCATAAATGTCATAGACATAGTATCGCTCTACCGCTCCTTCTGCAGTGAATTCTACCGCTCTGTCTCCTTCAAATACTACTTCCTTAGGACTTCTGACCTGCAGATTTTTCTCATTGATGGAGAGTCTGGTCTGAATCTGTACGATTTTCTGGTAAAGGTCAATGCTTACCACCGCAATCCGATTCTTGCCGGCCTTAATTTCTTCATTGTTCATAATATAATCGGGAGTTGTCACTTCAAAGGTTCCATTGCTCATCCGCTGCACCCTCTCCAGCGTAATCTGATTATCGGCAACCGAGCATCCAGTCATATAGATTCCATCCGGGAGCGTTTTTTCAAAAAGTGATTCTTCCGAATCATAAATACAGATCTGATACATCGGGAAAAATACCTTGCCGGCAGAATCTGTTGTAATATCCTCCAGCCGGGCCACTCCATAAATAATGTCCTCCCCCATAAAACCAAGAAGCTTCACTGCACTTCCTTCCTCGGCAAAGACCTCACTTTGCTGCCCGCTGCTTAAGTTCCTGATCACAAGGCTGCTGCCATGATAACTGTCTTCACCTTTCTGCCATGCCAGAATCTTATGGTTCTCAGATGTCATCATACTGCCATCCTGTGTAATTGTAACCACAGTCTCATAAGACCTGTCTTCCATATGAATCAGGAAAACGGTATTGTCCAGATACAGATACAGCTGCCCCTCCCTGTTCATAAACAGGAGCTGTTCCATTTCCTCCGCCAGTATATCATAGCTTTTATCCGAAGGAAGGTAAACAATTTCCTCTATGGTATTGACTGAGTTGTCATAATAGTACACGGCAGTTCCCACTTCCCCTTCATGACGCCCTCTGTTCATGTAGCCATACACCGCAAAGTATACGTTACCGCCTTCATCCACATCCAGCACTTTCATATCATGATGGTCATAAAGTGTCCTCGCATCAGCATTTTCACTATCATAAAAACAAAACAGTACTGTCATCTTACCGGTAGTCACATTATAGCTGCAAAGTCTGCCCGCTAGCTGAAAGACAATGATATTGCCATCTTCGCTTTCCACAAAAGGCAGATTCTCATCTGCGATTCCCAGTTCAATTTTATCATTTTCATAAATATCTCCCCGGATATCCGGAATCTGTGTCATCGTCCGTTCAAATTCCAGAAGATACATTCTCTCTGCATTGGTCAGAAAACGTACACGATAAGCTTCCTCCACCATGTAGTAGCAAGTGTTTTCTTCTGAGGTGGATACAATGTAGTGAAGCACTATGCTTCCGGTCTGGATACCGAGTTCGGTCATCTGAATCACCGGCTCGGTCTCCTCTGTCACATTCAAATCAGCCCAGGTAATCTGTTTAAAGCTGCTGTGAATGTTCACTTTATGAAGCGTAGTATTGTCTCCTGAGGAGTTGGATTCCAGATACTTTGTGAGGTTCTGTTCTTTGGCTGCCTCCCGGTCATACAACGTCTCATGAAACTCTTTTACAAACTGAAGCTTCTCAAGTGCATAGGTATCCTCACTCCAGATAATTCGTGTATAATAGCGGATAGTTCCCAGGTCTTTTGTATCCAGCAGGATTACCAGCATATATTCTGTGTCTGCTTCCATCAGATCTTTCAGACTGATACTACACTTCAGCCTGTCTTTCTCCAGTGCACTGAAATCTGTCACCTTAGAATTTTCTACCAGCCTGCTGCCATCTATACTGCGAACCTCTACACTCACCTGATTTACCGTAATTCCATAGGTGTCCACTGTAAATTCCGCTTTTCTTCCTTCTCCCAGCTCTGTCACCGTTTCTCTCTGATAAGCAGTGTCCATGGCATTTACATAACCATGCAGCTGGTTATAGAAGATTCCATCCTTTTCCATTGTAACTACCGGAAGGGAAGCCGGTGCCATTTCCATCGTCATATTATTATTTCCCATATTCATGACACGGCTGATAATCGTTGCGGATGCAAGAAAAACCAGGATGAATACCGTTAACTTAATGATTGTCTTCTTCATTCCTTTTCCTCCAACAACCTTGCAAGCGTAGGTGAAATGCCCAGATAAGTAAGCAGTTCCTGCACATCCTCTTTCGCCTTCGGGCGCATGTGGTTACGTTTCACTGCACGTATCAGGAGATTCTTAGGTGTATGTTCCATGTCGATAAACTCCAGTATCTGAGTGTCATAGCCCTGTTCTGTAAGGAGATTGGCCCGGACTGCATCTGTGATCAAAGCAGACATCCGCTCTTTAATAAGACCGTATTTCAGGACCGGCTTTAAGTCCTCGCAATGAATCTGCTTATTCACTTCATGCTGACAGCAGGGAACGGCCATGATGACTTTGGCTCCCCATTTTATGGCTTTCTCCAGAGCAAAATCTGTTGCAGTATCGCAGGCATGAAGGGTCACAACCATATCTACCCGGTCCGCCCCTGTATAAGTACTGATGTCTCCTTTTTCAAAATGCAGGTGGTCATAGCCGCATTTTTGAGCAAGTTCATTGCAGTGATCGATGACATCTGTTTTGAGATCCAATCCGGTGACCCGGATGTCTTTTCCTTTCAACTCGTGCAAATAATAGTACATAGCAAAAGTCAGATAGGACTTGCCGCAGCCAAAATCAATGATGCGGATTGTCCTGTCTTTGGGCAGTTCCTCCAATACGTCTTCGATAAATTCCAGATAGCGGTTGATCTGGCGGAATTTATCGTATTTTGCTTTGGTCACTTTTCCGTCAGGAGACTGCACGCCAAGACCTACCAGAAAATCTACAGGATGACCTTCTTTCAAAATGTATTGTTTGGTCTTGTTATGTGAAAGAGCGTCTGTCGTGGTTGCTGCTTCACCGACACCGTTTGGGCTGTTCCGGTCTTTTCGCTCTACAGGCTGCTTTTTCACCTTCATGGTAAGCTTTCCTTTTTTGCTGACAAGCACTGTGGCGCTCATGGCAGCCGCCGTGAACTGCGCCTGACCAAAGCGAGGGACGGCAGGACACTCCATACCGGTCTGCATCGCACCGGGGAACTCTATACCAGACTGCACCGTGCCGGGCTGCTTTTCATCCGCCTGACCAAGCATCCCCAGAATCCTAACTGTCATTTCTTCCTTACTGTAATTGTGATGGAACACCTGGGTTCCTTTATATATAGTCTCCTGAAACAGAAGTTCCTCCTTAATTTTCACCGGGCGCACTTTCACCTTCTGTGCAGCTCCTTTGTCCCGGGAATCACTCAGGATGATCTGTTCCAGGCCAGCATTCAATGTATTCTCAAGTAATTCTTTTAATTCCTTCATTTCTGTTTGATCTCCTAATAGTTACGTTCAGCCGCGCCATTCGCAAAGCATCAAAGATACTTTTGGCCGCAGCCACAGGCGCTTTTAGCTGCTTCGCAGCTACCTTTGCTCATAAAAAGCAAAGTTATTGCAATATAGCGCACCATGTCTATATTGTAATAACTTTACCGGAAAATCACAAGCTAAAATTGTATGATTCCTCTTCTTCCTCCATGTCTTCTCTTGTATACTTCGTTATACAAAAGAACCAGGATCAGATCCTGCAGCCAGACCCACTTTTCCGGAGGCGTGGGATTCTCCACAGCTGCTTCCTGTTCTTCCTTCTGAAGGATGGCAACAATATTCCTAGCCATCCGCTCCAGGCTGAAGCGGTCCGGATATTCATCGTAAATCATACTGCCTTCGTAATCCATTCTGTCTAAAATTTGTGCAACCCTTCTCTGGTATCTTTTGACCTCCAGGGGGTACATCTGCTGTAAATATTCCATATCCCGGATTACGGTATCTTCTCGTCTGGTACCGTATGGTCCGGGATATGTCATGTAATAAGGGAGGATTCTACGGTCAAAGTCCATATGCACAACCCTTTTTCTCTTATAATATGCAGGGACTTTGACTTTGTTGCCTCCTTTTTATTTTGATGCCGGAATTATTTCAATATCCGAATTACTTCAATATCCGAATTATTTTAATATCCGAATTATTTCAGCGCCTGAATTCTGGTGAGTGCACGCTTTAAGGAAGCCTCTGCACGCAGGACATCCGTCTCGGGTGCGTGAGCATTCAATCTTTCCTGTGCCCTCTGCAACGATGCTTCTGCACGTTTTTCATCAATTTCTTCCGGCCACTCGATGATTTCGGCCAGGATGGTTACCTGCCCGGGCAAAATCTCTGCAAAGCCTGCGTGAAGCGCAGCCTGTTTCTCCTTATCCGCCTCATGGATATTCAGAATACCCGGGCTGATGATGACGGTAAGGGGAATGTGACCGGGCAGGACACCGATTTCGCCTTCTGTGGTATTGAATTCTACCATATCTATCTCGCCTTCGTAAAACACTCTGTCAGGCGCGATGATACGCAGAATAAAATTTCTGTCTTCTGCCATATCGTTCCTTTCTGTGGCATTTAACAATGTAAATGCCACAAATAATGGTTACGGTTCAGCCTTACATCTCGGTTTTATTTTACCCTTGCAAGCACGTCATCGATACTGCCGGCATTCAGGAAGTAGCTTTCGGGAATATTATCATGCTTACCATCGATGATCTCACGGAAACCGCGGATGGTTTCGTTGATCGGCACATATTTTCCTTCCAGACCGGTAAACTGTTCTGCTACGAAGAAAGGCTGGGACAGGAATCTCTGTACCTTACGGGCACGGGATACCACCAGTCTGTCTTCCTCAGACAATTCATCCATACCCAGAATCGCAATGATATCCTGAAGTTCCTTATATCTCTGCAAGATCTCCTGCACGTCACGTGCTGTTCTGTAATGCTCCTCACCCAGGATTCTGGGATCCAGAATACGTGAGGTAGATTCCAGAGGGTCGACTGCCGGATAGATACCAAGTTCTACGATAGAACGTGACAATACAGTGGTTGCATCCAGGTGGGCAAAGGTGGTAGCCGGTGCAGGGTCGGTCAAGTCATCCGCAGGCACATAAACAGCCTGTACGGAAGTAATGGAACCGTTTCTGGTAGAAGTGATACGCTCCTGAAGGGCACCCATTTCCGTCTGCAGGGTAGGCTGGTAACCTACTGCGGAAGGCATACGTCCCAAAAGTGCAGATACTTCACTACCTGCCTGTGTGAAACGGAAAATATTATCGATGAACAGCAGTACGTCCTTACCGCCTTTGTCACGGAAGTATTCTGCCATGGTAAGTCCTGTAAGACCTACTCTCATTCTTGCTCCGGGGGGCTCATTCATCTGTCCGAATACCATGGTGGTCTTGTCAATAACGCCTGACTCTGTCATTTCATGGTAGAGGTCGTTACCTTCACGGGTACGCTCACCTACACCGGTGAAAACAGAGTATCCGCCGTGCTCGGTAGCAATGTTACGGATGAGTTCCTGAATCAGAACTGTCTTACCTACACCTGCACCGCCGAACAGACCGATCTTACCACCTTTCTGGTAAGGGCACAGCAAGTCTACAACTTTGATACCGGTCTCCAGAAGTTCTGTCTCTGTGGACTGTTCTGCAAATTCAGGTGCCGGTCTGTGGATAGGCTCATAAGTTACCCCTTCCGGTGCCGGCTTATTGTCGATTGGCTTACCCAGTACATTAAAGATACGTCCCAGGGTATTCTCACCAACGGGAACGGAAATAGGCGCACCGGTGGCGATTGCCTCCATCCCTCTTACCAGACCATCTGTGGTACCCATAGCGATACATCTGACGGTATCATCTCCCAGATGTTGGGACACCTCAACAGTCAGTTCACCGCCATCTCTGGTGGGAATGACAATGGCCTCATTAATCTCGGGCAGCTTCCCTTCATCGAAACGGACATCCAGTACCGCGCCGATGATCTGGGTAATCTTTCCTTTATTTTTATCTGCCATTTTCTGTTATCCTTTCTGATTGCATTCGCTAGGAAATTGCCTCCGCTCCTGCAATAATCTCTGTTAATTCCTGTGTAATAGAGCCTTGTCTTGCCCTATTATATTTCAGCGTCAGATCACTGATCATTTCTTCTGCATTGCTGGTCGCATTGTCCATGGCCTGCATTCTTGCTCCGTTCTCACTGGCGATAGATTCCTTCAGTGCACCGTAGATGAGACTGGTAACATATTTTGGAATAATCATGTCCAGTGCCTCTTCATCGGTGGGTTCGAAGTTCATCAGCGTATTACCGCCGTTTCCCCTGTGAGCATGATTCTCATGATCAACAGGAAGCAGGCGAAGCAAGGTAGGCTCATGGCTTACCGTATTTTTAAAAGAAGTATATGCCAGATAGATTTCTCCAATCTTACCTGATGCATAGAGCTCCAGAAGCTTTTCGGAAAGCTGCATGGCGTCTGCAAAAGTAGGCTCCTCCACAATATGGGATAAATCCTCGGAAATCTCATAACCACTTCTGGCAAGTGCTTCCCGACCTTTATTACCTACTGCAAATATCTGTATTTCTTCCTTCTTCCATCCCTCATGTCTGGTAATCAGCTTTACAATATTGGAATTGTAGCCCCCTGCCAGACCCCTGTTGGATGTAATGACGATAACAGCCTTTTTGATAGCATTACCTTTTACCAGATACTTATGATCCATATCTCCTACACGGGAAAGGATGTTGTTTACAGTCTCATACATACAGTCAAAGTAAGTCTTGGATCTCTCAGCTTCGGTTCTGGCATGCTGCAGCTTTACAGTAGAAACCAGCTTCATGGCTTTGGTGATCTGCTGGGTGCTCTGAATGCTCCCTTTACGACGCTTAATGTCTCGCATTGATGCCATATTCTGCTCCATTCCTTCCCGACTTATGCCGGGCTAAAGGTTTCTACTTAAACTGGTTCCAGTTCTTCTTGAACTCTTCGATTGCTTTCTTAAGCTTTCCTTCGGTTTCCTCGCTCATCACCTTTTCCTCAGCGATACTGTTCGGTATCTCCGGATATCTGGTATCCAGGAAATCAAAGAACTGCTTTTCAAATTCGGTAATCTCTTCTACAGCTACGTCCAACAGGTACTTTCTGGTCACGGCATAAATAATGATAACCTGATACTGTACCGGCATAGGCTTGTACTGAGGCTGCTTCAATACTTCTTTGATACGCTCACCCTGTGCCAATCTCTCCTTGGTATCAGCATCCAATTCGGAACCGAACTGGGAGAAAGCAGCAAGCTCACGGTACTGTGCCAGTTCTACACGGATAGGTGCAGCCACTTTCTTCATGGCCTTGATCTGAGCAGAACCACCTACTCGGGATACGGACAGACCGGCGTTAACAGCAGGACGGAAACCGGCGTTGAACATCTCTGTCTCCAGATAAATCTGACCATCTGTAATGGAAATAACATTGGTGGGGATATAGGCAGATACATCGCCTGCCTGTGTCTCGATGATGGGAAGTGCGGTCAAGGAACCTCCGCCGTACTCATCACTCATTCTGGCCGCACGCTCCAAGAGTCTGGAGTGCAGATAGAACACATCACCGGGGTATGCTTCACGCCCTGGCGGACGGCGAAGCAGCAGGGAGAGTGTACGGTAAGCGGTAGCATGCTTACTTAAGTCATCGTATACTACCAGGACATCTTCTCCGTTCTCCATCCATTCCTCACCGATTGCACAGCCGGAATAAGGAGCAATATACTGTAAGGGAGCCAGGTCACTTGCTGTGGATACCACTACTGTGGTATAGTTCATAGCTCCGTATTCTTCCAGTGTCTTTACGATATTGGCAACGGTAGATGCTTTCTGGCCGATTGCCACGTAGATACATTTTACATTCTGACCTTTCTGGTTGATAATGGTATCAAGAGCGATAGCCGTCTTACCTGTCTGGCGGTCACCGATAATCAGCTCACGCTGACCTCTTCCGATAGGAACCATGGAGTCAATGGCCTTAATACCGGTCTGGAGCGGGGTATCCACGCTCTTTCTGGTAATAACACCACTTGCAACTCTTTCAATCTGACGGTATTTATCCGTCTGAACAGGACCTTTGCCATCAATCGGCTGTCCCAGTGCGTTCACAACTCTTCCCAATAACGCATCGCCTACGGGAACCTCTACCACTCGCCCGGTGGTCTTTACCATGTCCCCTTCATTGATATTCTTCTGGCTGCCCAAAAGAACCGCACCTACGTTATCTTCTTCCAGGTTCAGCACCATTCCGTATACTCCGCCTGGGAATTCCAGCAGCTCACCCTGCATGGCATTTTCCAGTCCGTGTACACGGGCGATACCGTCCGCCACCTGGATAACCGTACCCACATCGGATACATCCAGCTGGGATGCGTATCTCTTGATCTGATCCCTGATCACTGAACTTATTTCTTCTGGTCTTAAATTCATGATTCTGTAGCGCCTTTCTTTCAGCGTGGCCTTTACCCCAGCTGAATCGTTAATAATTGTCTCGTCAAATCATCCAACTTACTGCGGATACTGCTATCCACTACTCTGTCTCCGATCCTGATGATCATGCCGCCGATGATCTGCGGCTCGACCTGATAATGCATCTCCATCTTGCGGTAATCTGTGGTCTCAAGAAGTCTGGCTTTCACCTGCTCCTTTTGCTTCTCTGTCAGCTCCACCGCTGTGGTCACATGGGCAATACCGATTTTCTGCACTTCTTTTACTTTATCTATAAAATACTGAAAAATGGATTGCAGATCTCGATATCTTTCCTTCTGAACGATTATTTTTAAAAAGCCTGTCATCTCTTTGCTTGCCTTACCTTCAAAGACTTGCTCGATCACCTCAAGCTTCTCCTGCTTGGAAATCGCGGGATGCAGCATCATCTTGTCAAAATCCGGATTGTCCTTCAAGATTTTACGGATTTCTTCTACTTCTTCCAGAAAAAGAGAACCCTTATTTTCTTCCATGGCAATCCCAAACAGAGCTTCTCCGTATGTCTTGGATACTAGCTTAGCCATGTGTTCTCACCCATTTCCTTCAGAGTCTCTTCAATCAGCTGATCCTGTACCTTGGTATCGATAGAAGCAGCCACTACTTTACCTGCCATCAGAGATGCCACGGAGATGATTTCTTTCTTCACATCATCTGCCAGCTTCTGTTTCTCAAGCTCGGCCTCTGTACGGGCTCTCTCCATGATCCTTGCAGCTTCTTCCTTGGCTTCGGCAATGATTCTGTTCTCATTTTCCAAAGCTCTGCGGCGTGCATCGCTTAAAATATTTTCAGCTTCCTTATTAACATCCTTAAGTTTGCTTTCATATTCTGCCTTCAGACTGTTCGCATTCTCCAGGCTGATTCTGGCTTCGTCCAGTTCGCCTTTGATCTTCTGCTTACGGTCATTTAACATCTTACGCGCCGGATTGAACAGGAAGTAGCTCATGAGCAAGAACAGGACAAAGACTGCAATCAGCGTCAGTACCGAATCTGCCAGAAGCTGCCAGTCAAGGCCAAACATTCTGTCATAGGTCTCGCCTGCGGTTAATAGTATCATTTCCTGTCTCCTTTCCGGCTTCTTACCATAACAGAGGTTTTACGAACAATAACAGGATTGCAACCAGCAGACCATACAGACCGGTGGTCTCGGCTACTGCCTGGCCAAGCAGCATGGTAGAAGTAATAGCAGATTTAGCACCGGGGTTACGTCCTACAGCAGCTGCAGCATGTCCTGCTGCAATACCCTGTCCAACACCAGGTCCGATACCGGCGATAAGCGCCAGACCTGCACCGATTGCGGAACATCCTAAGATAAAGTTTTCATTAAAATCCATTGTAATTTCCTCCTGATTTTTCATAAATAGTTGTAAGTATTAACTGGTTAAAGTATACTTTTGTGTCTCCGACTGCAAACGCAATTTCCGTCACTTTTGTGTCTCCGATTGCAAACGCAATCTTCGTCACTCCGTGTCTCCGATTGCGTTGGAGATATAGGTCATGGTCAGCATACAGAATACGTATGTCTGAATGGCACCGGAGAACAGATCAAAATACACATGCAGTGCTGCGGGCCAAATTGTAGCAATCCATCCTAACAGTCCGTATACCAGTGCCATCATAATGGTACCTGACAGAATATTGGCAAACAGACGCAGGGACAAGGATATCGGCACAGCAATTTCGCTGATGATATTAATGGGCAGCCAGATCGGCAGCCACGGAGGCAGCGGTGAACACATATCCTTCCAGATATCCTTGGGCTTCTGGTATTTAAACTGATTATAGTGAATCAGAATAAAGGTCAGCACACCAAGCGGCAAGGTTACACCATAGTCAGCTGTAGGGGGCCTTAATCCCAAAAGTCCTGAAATGTTACTGAACAGAATAAAGATAAACACCGTACCGATATAATTGTAATATTTGGCACTGCTTTTACCCATAGTATTATCTACCATGCCATCCAGCTTCTCCACGATCAGTTCTACCACATTCTGAAAACCGCCCGGTATCTCCGTGCCTTTCTTCATGGCATGTCCTGCTGCTATGGAAAAAGCAATCAGAATCAGCATGACGATAAACAAACATACATGTGTCGTTGTTATCCACACTTCATGACCGAAGAAGCTGTATTTAAACACTCCGTGGACCATGACGTCGATGTCCGAGGACGCGGATAACAAGATTCCATGCTCCATACTCTCACCTCCTTACATATCATATTTTTACTGCACTTCTTCCACTTTATCTCCCTCAGCCTCCTTTACTTCTTCCTCAGGCATGGGCTGTGGTTCGGGATCTGTTTCGTGAAAAATTTTGTTACATAATTTATGAGTAAACGGCTGAATAAGCGCGGTTACTTTCAGACTCATGTACCCCAAAAAGACTACCAGGGGATTCAGTGTTTCCGTCATAATAATCATTAACATTATGACCACAATTAATACATATCGGATCATGTATCCTTTGAAAATCATTTTAGTGGCAGACTCTCCATAATCAAGGGATCTGTCCAATGTCCGATACATGTGCCAGGCTGACAGCGCTGCTGCGGCAATCCCGCCCCAGAGGCTCAGGGTATATATGACTGCATGCTCCATCCCCGGCATCCACTCCGGCTTTCCTGCTGATCCAAAGGCCATACAGGTCAGACCGATGATTTCGCAAACCAGACCGAAAAAAAACATTCCAATATGCATCTCCAGAAGGGTCCTTTCCTTCTTTCGCAAAATTTCAAGCAGATTCATCGTTAATGTGTGTGTCCTTTCTGCTGATTACTTTCTGTCATTGCTTCCTTACTCAGGCGCTCCATTTCTTCAGTGACACGCTTTCGACTGGTATCAGGTGTGCTGAAAATTTTCTTCGCCATTCGGTATATATTCTGCCCACCTGCAATGGCTCCTATGAAAAAAAATATTATGGTTAAATACACGGTACCAAGCTTTCTGTCCAGCCAGATTCCAAAAAATGTCATCATTGCAATGGGAACTATCATATTGATTCCAAACTGAAGAATCATGGTCATGGACTGAAAGACTGTACGATCGTAGGGGGTGTTCTTTTTCACTGGGAATGTGCGCCTCCTTATTTGAGGAATGTGTGTCGTTGCTCTAAAATCCGGACGGCTCTGCAAATCTGCCGCTGCCGGCGCAGCTCTTTTCATTTTGTCGCTGACATGGTAAATTATATCTAAAATTTTTCAAAATGTCTAGGGAAATGGTTGGAAGGACGCTAAATTTTCTCTAAAATTTTTATGAACGGAGCGGAAGATTGTTACAGTTCACTCCGCGCCATTCGCAAAGGCGCCTACGGCGCTTTTCCTGCCCGTAGCTGACGAGTAAACTGTAACAGAAGATTCAGGATTGACTTCCTCCCCCTGAAATAGTAGTATAAAACAAAGGAGAGATTACATATGATCATCAGACAAGTTACCCCTGAAGATGCTGCTGCCATAGCCGCAATCTATGCTCCATACGTCCAAAACACCGCTATCACCTTTGAATATGAAACTCCGGATGCGGAGGAATTTCGCCGCAGGATTCAACACACTTTAGAGAAATATCCATACCTTGTCGCAGAGGCAGACGGTCAGATCTGCGGATACTGCTATGCATCGGCTTTCAAAGTACGTGCTGCCTATGGCTGGTCTGTAGAAACATCTATTTATGTAGAGAAGGACTGTCGTGGTCAGGGAATCGGACGCGCTCTTTATCAGGAACTGGAGAGACTGCTGCAATTGCAAAATGTCTGTAATCTCTGTGCCTGCATTACTTATCCCAATCCGGCCAGCATTGCTTTTCATGAAACTTTTGGATATCGCACCATTGCTCACTTTCATAATTCCGGTTATAAACTGGACAAGTGGTACGACATGATCTGGATGGAGAAAGAACTGACTCCCCATCAGGTTCCGCCGCTTCCTTTTATTCCATATCCCCAAGTGTGCGCACAGCACGGAAAGGAGCACTTATGATAACTCAGGACAACCTGAAAATCTACCGTCAACGTTTTATTCCCCCCGAATGCATCCTGCTTAAGGATGACATCATCGTAAGCCAGACAGAGGACATGATCATTACCAAATGGAAGACCTTAAAGCCCAAGACCGCTTTCCAGTACGGCTGTTCCTGTTATTTTCTGAAAAAAGGAATTAAGGTCAGCAAATATTACCGCGCCGATGACTCCCTGCTCTTCTGGTATTGCGACATCGTAGATTACTCTTATGATGAGGCGGGGCATGCCCTGACCGTCACGGATCTTCTGGCAGATGTTATTATCTATCCGGACGGACATTTCAAGGTGGTAGATCTGGACGAGTTAGCCGAAGCCTTGGAACAAAAGATGATCACTCAGGAACAATTGACTCGTTCTCTGCGTCAGCTGAATGAACTTCTGACACTTATTTATCGTGATAAATTCGACCAGCTGGAGGCTCCGCTTAATATGCTTGGCTTGTAATAAATCCTGCAATAGTACCGAAATAATATAACGGGCAGCCTCACCAATTGATGTGGCTGCCCGCTTTCTATTCCTTATAGCCGACAAATCTGCCTCCAATATTTTGTCAGTTCTTAATGTATCATTCAGCCCGTCCTACATAAAGCGGAATCACATAGCTTTCCATGAACCAGACCGGCATATCTGCCTTTAAAAGCTGCCGGCATTCCCCGTCCTGAATCTCTCTTACCGCAATCGGCCACTGCTGTGCAGAGCTCATACCAAAAGTCGCTGCGTATACGCTGACATTGGAATGATCATTGATGATCGCAGGATAATCTTTCCCCTGACCAATGGCAAACACGGCCTGCCGGATGCAAATGCATGATATCCTACTCCAGTCTTTATTTTACAATAACATACTCAATGTCCAGAATTTCTGCAATCTTGGCAATGGTATCCGCATGATGTCCGATCCCCAGAGCATAGTGATGTGTCGGTCCTTCCATTACCCATTTCTTGATAAATTCCTTAGTAGTGGGTTCGAAGAAACCACGGGTATTCGTATTACCGGTCGGCGGAATGGGCCCCTTCTTGGAAATGCCTTCACCGATTACGAACTTGAAAGTACCTGCACCGGTCTGGGTAATACCCAGCATTGTGATAGGGCCCTCTTTCAGCTTAAATTCCACAGATGCACCATGCCCCGGCTTGCCATGATACTTCTTTAAGCTTCTGAGCACCGGCTTGCCCTCTGCAATGGCAAGATGATGTGGTCCATCGTGTCCTACCAGGATAAAATCTTCCTCGAAATCAAAGGGGTGGAACTCCGCAAAGCTGCCGCCGATGTTGAGTCTGTCCATAATCAGCATGGCAACACAAGTCTTTAAGTCGAACTCGCCGCACATCGGAATCCCCTGGGCATTGAGAATAGAATTACCTACGATCAGAGAGCTGGTCACTTCACGCTGTACAGAACCGTCTCTTCCTTCATAATAGTAAGCCAGACCGGTCAGGTTGTACTTTTCTACGAACTTATCCAGTGCCGCTGCGGACTTTGCTGCCTGATACTTGTCTGCATCCGTAAGCTTGCCGGTTACAGGGTCACTCTTAGGCTCAGGCATATCAAATTCTTCATCGATCACTGATATCTTAGCCTGAATCTCTTCTTCCGTTACAGTCTCATAAACCTCTACCAGATCATCTACTTCCAGTAACGGAACATGTACACCGAATGCCGCAGCTACTGCTGTAGGGTCAGCATGCATATCGTACATAGCTTCCATGGTATGGCCCATCAGTCCCATGCGCGCGCCGTTTAAATCATGAAGCACTTTGGCAATATCACACCATTTCGTAAGTTCTTTATCGGCCTCATCATCATTGTATAGGGTTCCGATAATCACATCATAAATCTTCTTACCCAGCCTGTTTGCCACACCTGTAAATTCCGGCACAGAGCAGATGTTATCATTTTCTAACTGCATGAAAGTAGATGCCTTCGTGTAATCCAGTTTTCTGAGTGGCTGTAAAGCAACCAGAATCATAGGGATATCGGCATCTCTGATTATCGGTGCAAAAACAGAGCTGGTTGCATAAGTAACCATGTTGCACATAAGCAGGTCTATATTGGCTGCTTTCATGGCCTTTACTGTTGCATATGCCTTTTCAGAGCTGTCCACCATGCCAAAATCCACAACCTCTACGTCCTTCGCCTCTACCATCGCCGTGAAATCATGATGATAGCCCATGATATTGTCCAAAAGGCCTTCAAACTGTCCCCAGTATGTAGCATGCGCTACCGCAAAAATACCGATTCTTGCTTTTCTCTTATTCTTTCTGCTGATCATATAGTTTCCTCCGGAAAATATTGTTTTTCTAATTTGTTCCTTTATTTTATTTCTTTGCTGTGTTATCATCAACTTACAATCCAAAGCTCTATTCGTAAAAAACAAAGATTTTATATTATCCATGGAGAAAGTAATATGAACATGCAGCTATTAAATCCTTACGTGCGTTTTGCCAGAGTAAAAGAAAATACCATTCTGCAGGGAGTTCTGCAGGCAATAGATCATCGCATTTTCTACTGTCACAGCGGCTGCGGGCAGTACGAGGCCAATGGAATACTGCATTCTTTTACAGCCGGAACCTTAATCTACCTGCCCGCCGGGACACCATACCGATACCTTTTTGACCATGAAATTCCTGTTTTTTCCGGCTGTAATTTCGACTTTTATCAAGACCAC
This sequence comes from Acetatifactor sp., assembly GCA_045124375.1. Classification (GTDB taxonomy): domain Bacteria; phylum Bacillota; class Clostridia; order Lachnospirales; family Lachnospiraceae; genus Acetatifactor. The sequence goes on along the minus strand of JBGVLR010000009.1, from coordinate 17,797 downwards.
GCTGAGCTTAGTACTCCGATTCCGCCGGTAGCACACACTAAATTTAATTATGAAGATATTCTTGAAAAACAAATATTCGGAGAAGATGATATCTTTTCACGTCCCATACATTTGGAGAACGCCTTTCACTTTGGGGAGAAATTTACGGAAATCGCTGAAGAATTCGTGAATCATAATTTATATTATGATGTACGATGCAGTACCTTACTGAAAGATGTGCTGATTCAGACTGCCCGTCTGGCAGACTCACACAGCCTGGGCATCAACCGCCAAAAGGCTGACGATATTCTTCAATATATTCACAGTCACTATCATTGCCCGCTAACGAACAAAGAAATAGCGGAACATTTTAACTATCATGAAAATTATATCAGTACACTTGTTTTAAAATATACCGGTCTCACTCTGCATCAATATGTGCTTCATCACAAGATGCACATGGCTGTAGTCTTTCTGCAGTCTACTACCATGTCCATCGGTGAAGTAGCAGAAAAAATAGGAATGCCCGATATCAAGCACTTTTCCAAATGCTTCAAAAAGATTATCGGACATTCCCCATCTCAATTTAAGATAAAATAATATTTATGGTCCGGAACCAGAGATCAGGCAGGAAAATACTGCCGGAAAAGCTAATAGAAAATATGCCCTCCGATAGAAATACCAGTAAGCCCTTCTATAGGCGTTCTGAAAAATACACAGTTCCCAACATTGCTCACACCCGCCATGGCCTGGTCCGCTGCTTTATAGCATCTGTCTGTCGCCAGATCTGCTGCCAGCGCCAGCTCCAGACGCCCACTGGCTACCGGAGAAAACTGTTTGGACTGATAGATGACTCCCACCACAGTATTGGGGAATTTGGAACTTAATACCCTGTTAATCACAACGGCCCCAACTGCAAGCTGACCTTCTTCCGGTTCCCCGCCGGCTTCACAGTAAATCAGATTGGCAAGAAGCTTACGGTCTCCCTCTTCAAAAGTAACCTCGGAAATATCTCTCCACTTACCCTGGGCTGCCGCCTGGGACAATGCAATTTCTTCCGCCAGCTTCTTCTTTAAGTATACCAGATCCTCTTCCGCTTTCTTGATCTCGGCTTCGTATTGCAGTGCCTTAGCCTCGGCCTCGGCTATCTGATCGGCATACTGTGAAATAGAATTGGATGTCTGATTGATCAGACCTGAGACTCTGCTTTTCTCCTGTTCTGCCTTTGCTTTCAGACTATCCAGTTCCGTCTTCTCGTTCTGAAGTCTGGCTTCTTCGGATTCTATGTACTGGCGGTTGGCTTCATACTCCTCCAGCTTCATCTGACCATATTCTGCAATCCGTTCAAAATAATCCGCCACATTCAGAAAATCAGCAATATTCCCGATGGCAAGAAACGTTTCCAGATAAGACTTCTCATTCCTCTCATACATATAACGAATCCACTGCTTCATATCGGCATATTGCTTGGCTTCCACAGCCTTCGCCTCTTCCAGCGCATCCTGAGTGTCAGAGATTTCCTGCTCCTTGTCCGCAATCTGCTGCTCCAGATCTGCCAGATTGTTGCTGACCTGGGTGAGCTGGGAATTCAAATTATTCAGTTGTCCTGTCAGGTTGCTATGCTCGCCCTTCAGGCCCTCCAGCTCATCCTTCGTATCATCCAGTTTCCCTTCCAGTTCATCTTTCTCCTGTTCGGTCTGATCGATTTTCTGCTGGGTAGTGGTAGCATAGGAAACCGTAGGCATCGCTCCTGCTGTCATTGTGACCAGCAAGAGTACTGCCGTTATTCTTCCCATTACGGTCCTTATCTTTCTCACGCCGCGAACTGCCCCGCCTTTCTTACTTATGCCGTTCGGCTACACTTCCAATGTTATCTTCCTTCCGGAAGGAATATACTTCATGTATTTGACACCTGTCGCATCAAACATCTTTTTAGATGCCCGATTGGCCGGTGTTCCGTCATATTTATCACTGTTATACACCACTGTCTTGATTCCTGCCTGAATGATGGCCTTGGCACATTCATTGCAGGGAAATAAAGACACATACAGCTTAGTTCCTTCTAAAGAACCGCCTCTGTAATTTAGAATGGCATTCAACTCGCTGTGGGTCACAAAAGGATATTTGGTATCCAGCATATCCCCATCCCTCTCCCAGGGAAAATCATCATCCGAACACCCACATGGAAACCCATTGTATCCCATGGATAATATCTTATTGTCATTGCTGACGATACAGGCTCCCACCTGAGTATTCGGGTCCTTGGACCTCATCCCGGACAGTGCAGCCACTCCCATAAAATATTCATCCCAGTTGATATAATCTTGTCTCTTCCCGCCCATAGAAGTCTCCTATTTTGTTCCGAAGATACGGTCACCTGCATCTCCGAGACCGGGAACAATATATCCGTGGTCATTCAGCTTTTCATCCAGGGCACCAATGTACATATCTACGTCCGGATGGCATTCTTTCATCTTGGCAACACCTTCAGGAGCTGCAATAATACACATGAAATGAATATTCTTACATCCTTTATCCTTCAACATCTGAATAGCAGCCACAGAAGAGCCGCCGGTAGCAAGCATGGGATCTACTACAAACACTTCGCGCTCTGCACAGTCTGCAGGCAGCTTGCAGTAATATTCCACCGGATTCAGTGTCTCGGGATCACGGTATAAACCAATATGACCTACTTTAGCCGCAGGAATCAGCTGCAGTACACCGTCTACCATTCCCAGACCTGCTCTCAGAATCGGAACAATGGCCATCTTCTTACCTTTCAGTTCTTTGGCAGTTGTTTTGCAGATAGGAGTCTCAATCTCCACATCATCCAGCTTCAGACCTCTTGTAGCCTCATAGCAGATCAACATTGCAATTTCGCTGATGGTCTGTCTGAAATCCTTCGTACCTGTCTCCTTCTTTCTGATCAGTCCGATCTTGTGCTGAATCAGGGGATGATCCATTACTACTACTTTAGCCATTTCCAAATTCCTCCTTTGTCTTGTGACATTTTTATTCATCTACCCGTTTTTATGCAGAACCGTTCTGCTTATTTCTTACTTCTCAATGAGATTGATTCTTCTCATATGTCTCTCTTCACCGGAGAACTCTGTGTTCAGGAAAGTCTCCACGATGGCAAGTGCCAGATTCTCTCCCACAATACCGGCTCCCATAGCAAGCACATTAGCGTCATTGTGCAGTCTTGTCATTTTGGCTGATAAGGTGTCGCTGCACAGTGCTGCACGAACCCCTGGTACTTTATTGGCAGAGATGCTAATGCCGATACCTGTAGTACAGATTACGATTCCTTTCTCACATTCTCCCGAAGCCACTGCCTCACCTACTGCACGTCCGTAGATGGGATAATCGCAGGATGCCTTACTGTCACAGCCTACATCCTTTACCGGAATGTTCTGTCCCTTTAAATACTCAACTACTTTCATCTTTAAATCATAACCGCCATGGTCACATCCAATTGCTATCATTTTCTTATCCTCCATCTTGCTGATAATTTATAATGTAAAACAGATTTTTCACAATTGCACTACTTTGTGTCCTGCTGCTTTCAACAGCCTGTTCATTATAGCTTGTCCAAAACCTTCCGTTTCAAACGATTCGGAATAGATTCTGGTCACATCTTCATCATCAAATTCTCTTAAAATGGTATAAAGATGTTTGCCGATGCTCAGCTCATCCTTCCGGCTTCCTACGCTTTTCACCACCTGTGCATGATACTTTTCAAGCATCTCCTGAGTACCGATCACTCCTGTCTTCTCACCTGCGAGCATATCCTTTTTCACTTCACTGTTGATATACTCTACCACCTTATCCTGTGGTCCGGTTACAATAGTCAGGTCGCCCTTGGGCGCATAATGACGATATTTCATTCCGGGAGCTTTAGGAGCCTGTCCGCTGTCTCCGCTTAAGATTGTAATATCTGTGTCCACGTCGCCCAGTACTTCGGAAAGCATCTCCCGGGTAATAAATCCCGGTCTTAAGATCTGAGGCGGCGTAACCGTCAGGTCAATGATAGTCGATTCCAGACCGATTCCCACCTCACCGCCGTCTATGATCATTTCAATCTTCCCGTCCATGTCCTCGGCCACGTATCTGGCCTGAGTAGGACTGGGCTTACCGGAGGTATTGGCGCTGGGCGCTGCCACATATCCTCCCGCATATTCTATCAGCTTCTGTGCCACTTTATGGGATGGCATCCTTACCGCCACAGTATCAAGGCCACCGGTTGTCTCATAAGGCACCAGTTCTGACTTGGGCAAAATCATAGTAAGAGGCCCCGGCCAGAACGCATCAGCAATCCTCTTTGCCTCTTGTGAAACCTCCGCAACAATAGGATATATATCTTCCCATTTGCAGATATGCACGATCAGCGGATTATCAGAAGGTCTTCCTTTCGCAGCATATATTTTCCGGGAAGACTCCTTATTCAGAGCATCCCCTCCCAGACCATACACCGTCTCCGTAGGAAACGCCACCAGCCCGCCTTCCTTAAGCACTGTTCCTGCTTCTTTTAAGAGTCCATCAGCTTTACACTCATCTACTCTGTCTTCTGCTATTTCAACTATCTTAGTTTCCATATATCATCAGTCACTTCCAACCTGCTTTTTGTTTCAAAAATATTACGGCTTTTCATCAACATCCTCTGCCGCTCGCGATGAACGGGCTTCGCTTGCTCCCGCTCGCTAACGCTCATTATATCACAAGCGCTCCGGAAATTCATCTATTTTCTTTAAATATGCGAAAGTACAGGATTTAGGGTTCACTTTTCGGAATTTAAATATTGCAGAATTCCCAAATGTATGGCCCATGCCACCTTCTCCTGATACAGATCCGTACACAGCTTCTCCCCCTCTTCCTGATTAGACAGGAAACCGCATTCCACGATCACGATCGGAGTAGGCGTCTTCTTTAAAAGATAGTAACTGTCATTGGCTTTTACCTGCCTTTTATTTTCAGGTTCAATATCCTGCACCAGCCTGGTCTGTATGGCTTCCGCCAGCTTCTTACCCTCTACACTCGTCTCATAAAAAAATACCTGTGCCCCATGGACATACTCTTCCGGATAACTGTTCTGATGGATACTCACTGTCAACACAGGCTCAGTCTCTTCAATAATACTGACTCTCCGTTTCATATCCTCAACTTTTTTATTGGAAGCATCCTCATCATACAGCCCGCCTTCTGTCTCTCTGGTAAGCACAACCATCACATCATCAGCCTCCAGAAATTCCTTTAATTTTAACGCAATACTGAGATTAACGTCCTTTTCCAGCGCTCCGTTGATGCCTACCTTTCCGGGATCGCTTCCCCCATGTCCCGCATCAATCACCACACAGGGCTTATCATCTGCCGTCTGTACTACATTGGCTGCCGTATATTCTGCTGCCTCTTTGGCCAGGGTCAACATCGATACTACTAAGAGTCCACTCATAATCATGGACAAAAGCTTATTCTGGAATTCACTCATACATTTTTACTATGCAGGCAGAAAACTCCCCGCATACCTATTCTTACTTGTCAGTTAAAATATATGAGTTCCCTATCCCGAAAAGAACTGCGCTGTTTTACTGACCTACATAACCTCGAATCAGATTCCAGATACTTTCCGTACCATATCCCAGTCTCCACACAGCCACACCTGCAATATTGTGAGTAGCCATTACACTCAATTTAGCTGCAATAGATTCTTCATCCTCGACCCAGATCTCATAAGTAATATTTCCGCTTGTCCATTTCGCATAATTCTGACAGGTTTCCTCATCCCACTGAGGTGTAATATGCACCCTGTTCAGGAAATCGGCTGTATTATTAAGAGTCAGATATTCATCCGTCACCTTGCTTCCTTCAGTCTTCCATAAAATCGTATAGAACGGCAGCGCATTCACTAATTTCTCAGCAGGCACCTCCTCCAGAGCTTTGGCAATTCCGTTGCTGACATAATCGATGCTGGCTACGCTTCCCGGATTGCCGCTGCCGTGCCAGTGTTCATCATATCCCATAATGATCACATAATCTGCCACCTGTCCCTGGATATCCAGACGATAATAGTCGCGGAAATCATACGGCACATAATTGTCGATGGAAAAAGTCAATCCATTGCGTCTGCACTCCACGGAAAGTTCTCTTACAAACTGAACGTAATGAGTTCCGCTCTCCTGATTTATCTTCTCGAAATCAAGATTTACACCATCCAGGCCCAGTTCCACGGCCGCGCTGATGATGTTCCCCACAAGCTTCTGCCTGGTAGAGGTCTTTGCCAGGACATTATATACACTTACCGATGAATTCGTCTCATTATTGTAATTAAAGTCATCCCAGACGCCCCATACTTTCAGTCCCAGGGCATGGGCACGATCCACATAATCTTTCGTTCCGAAACTTCTGAAATTACCCTCTTCGTCATTCAGGCTGAACCAGGTGGGCGAAATCACATTCATTCCATTGGCACCTGCTGCCATACTGTCCAGTGTGCTGTTGCCGCCTACTCCTCCAATCGCATGCCAGCCCAGACTTACCTTCCCATCCATAGGCACTGAAGTATATTCCGGTGCCACATAATCCGTTACAGGTGTCTCTTCCACGGTCTCTGCCTTCCCATCAGAAGTATTGGCCAGCAGCTTATTTTCCACATATCCGATAATGGAATCCTCAGTCTTAACCTTGCTCCAGGTCTCCATGGTCTCCAGCACCTCTACCTGCGCACCTGCTGTCAGGTCACAGAGAATAGGACTCTTGATACCGCCGCGCAAACGTACAGCTGTATCCTTGGTCACGCTGTCAACTGTCTTGACACCCCATTCGGTATATACCTGCACATGGAGGTCATAGATATCTACCGAATAATTGGTAGTTCTTTTCACATAATCTGCAGCAAGATACAATGTCTCCCCCTCTTCCAGCACAGCCACATAGCCCAGTTCTTCCGTCTGGGCTGTGCCGTTTACCGCCGTTCTTGTGCTTACAGTGGTGCCGCCGATAGGCACACTGATAATCTCTGTGGCTGTTGTATAAAGAAGCAGACCTTCTGTTCTGTCCGCATAAAATCCTTCATTTAAATAACGATCTACCGTATCTATATCAAAATAGCAGATACCGTTCCGCAAAATCGCCTTCTCTTCTACAATTTTATCCTGAATCACAATGGCAAGCTGCTCCCCTGAAACTCCGAAATATTCATTCAGGTCAGCCCTCTCATCGGAATAAGAATATTTTTCAATCAGTATACTTCCTATGCCTACTGCTCCAATGATGATGATCAATATAATTGCAACCAGTACCGGTATTATTTTCTTCTTCATGCTTTCCTATCCTTCTCTCTTGTTGATCTTAAACTCAACTGCCTTACAATAAGACAAACTTCCCGTTGTATCCTGCCGACAGACATTTGGGCAGTCTGTCGGCGAAACGGACTGTTCTCATTATAACAGACTATTCAGATATCGTCATTACCAATTTTTCTTAATTTTCCTTTTTAATAGTGAAAAGCTTTAAACTGCGATATCAGTCAGAGAGGCATCCCATACCTTTTTCGCAGACTCCGGCCCTTAACCAAAAGGATTTCGTGATAAACCAAACCTAACTCCTGTCAAAAAACGGCAAATTCAATATCTGTTACCGAGATGCTTAAGCTGCGCCAAAACAAACAAAAATACTTCTACATATGTTTAAATTGAATTATAACAGTAAAACTAAATATAGTTGGATATATAACCGATACAAGCACGTTAGCTTGCAAGACATCCTTACTCCATGTCAGGATGCGCAACCTGACATATAATATATCAGAAGAAAAATCTGACTGATTTTTTGTCTGATGCTCTTTCTGCGTACGTCAGAGAAAGCATGCGGAATGGTAAAACTTCCGCCGACATTCATCAAAGGATGAGACGAAAAATCCGTCCCGTGGATACAACTTTCCTGTCAGCCAGGAACTACACTGCTGACCTCCTCCCGGCGCTTATTACCGGAAGCATCTCTTACCATGGATTATATCCCAGCAGGGTAAATTTGGCAAGTACTATTTTTATAAAAGTTCACTCGTCAGCCACGTCCAGGGTTGTCTGAACTGTTTCAATAACTGTAACAGTTCAGACGCGCCATTCGCAAAGCATCGCAGATGCTTTTGATTGCAGCCTGCGGCGCTTTCCGTCGCTTTGCGACTATTTTTGCTCATAATCTGGCGCTCAGTACAACCCTATACGTAAGCGCAAAATCATGCGAGCATGATTTGTGCGCCTACGTCCAGGGTTGTCTGAACTGTTACAACAACTTTATAAAAAAACCTTAAACTTTCCATGTCCCCTTGACTTAAAACGCCCGAAAGTATAATATACTTGTATCCAACGTAAGAAAAGAATCAGTTACACCATTTCGCAGCTGTCGGCTGCAGAAAGGAAGGTTGTTTTATGAAAATAGAGAAAGTAAATGAAAATCAGATTCGTTGTACGCTTACCAGGGAAGACCTGGCCAGCCGGGAATTGAAGATAAGTGAACTTGCCTACGGCACAGAGAAAGCCAAGAATCTGTTCCGTGACATGATGAAACAGGCTAATTATGAATTCGGTTTTGAAGCGGAAGACATTCCTCTGATGATAGAAGCCATTCCGCTGAATGCAGAATGCATCGTACTCATTATCACGAAAGTAGAAGATCCGGAAGAATTGGACACCCGTTTTTCCAGATTCGCTCCTTCTGCGGGAGATTCCGAAGAAGACTATGATGAGGCAGACAGCGAACAGTTGGAGGCTTCCGAAGAGGTCATGGATCTGTTCCGCAAACTGCACGAAAGCTGCAAGAACGTTCCTGAGACAAAGGAAGACAAAGAAGCTTCCGAAAAAGCCGAAGTGCCTGCACAGCTTTGCCGCATCTTCCAGATGAAGACCCTGCAGTCTGTGCTTTCCGCCGCACAGCTTACCGGTTCCTTTTACACCGGAGGAAGCGCACTTTATAAAGATGAGCGCACAGGGACCTACCTTCTGGTACTTTCCCAGGGCGACATGTCTATGGAAGATTACAACAAAGTCAGCAATGTTATGACCGAATACGGACATCTTTGCAAAAATCTGTCCGCAAGCCTCTCCTATCTGGAAGAGCATTATACACCGTTAATAGCCGGGAATGCACTGAATGCACTGAGTGCTTCCTGATAAAAAAGACCGGTACACGAAATGATCTTTTCATTCACTTCGTGTACCGGTCTTTTTCAGTTTTTTATTCTCTATTTCAGGATTTCCAAAGTAATCTTAAAATCAACCTTTTCCCCCGGATTGATCCTGCAGTCATAAACCGGATGCTGTCCGCCACAGGAAGCAGAACCCACACCGCTCATACGGTAATCAACATACAGGTACATGCCGTTTTCTTTCTCCAGATCCTTTTGATGAGCCGCTGCTGCCATCTTGTGCATATCATAACGTGATGCACAGAAGGAAAATGCTTCTCCTCCGATACGCAGTGCAGTCTCGCCAATTTTAGCCATAACCCATCTGGTATCGCAATGGCTTCCGTTCTCCTGGGGCTTTTCATATGCTCCCACAGGATCATCACAACAATAGGAATAGCAACCCAGCAATGCATGACTGCGCTTATCCTCATAACATTCTCCGGGACCATACCCAAAGTACGTGATCTCTTGTGCCTCTTTCTTAAGCGGCAAGATATAACCATAGCGCGGCAGCCAGTAAGGAAGCTTCTCAGAGAAATCTCCCTTTTGTGAAATTTCGATTCTGCCATCATTCCAGATACGATATGCAACCGTTCCTTCACAGATGATACGACGTCCCTGGACGCTGAACAGGAATGTTCCCGTCAGACTGATGCTGTCTTCTTCCTCTGTAACCCTAAACTCTTTCACCGAAAGTTCGGTGTACTCGATATTACCAAATTCCGTTGTGTTCTTCCAGTCTTTCGCAATTCCTTTTCCCCAGAAAAGATCATTGTCCGTAGGAGCCCTGAAGCAGTTCCACTCAAGGGGTGTTGAAAACAGTTCCTCTCCTCTTACCGTGATCTGACATAATCTTCCTTCGTCCTTTCGGAAGGTGTAGGCAAAATTCTCACCGCGTACTATATATTCTGCTCTGTTTTCTTCCAGAGTCAGCTTGCCGTGTTCTGCGGCATTTTCTGCTGTGCTTCCCTGCGCTGCCGTATCCTTCACAGCCAGCGGGAAGCTGAAAGCTGTCACAATATGTCCTTTTGAGGCCCAGACTTCATCTTTCGAAAGGGCAATCTCCCAAAGGATATAGGTATTCTCTGCCTCATACGGCTCCTTGGTCTCCACGGAAAGAACTGCGCTTTCTCCCGGTGCACAGGCAACCTGACATGTACCATGAGAAATTTCCTTATCCTCTGTCATGATTTTCCAACTAATCTCATACTCTGACAGATCCGTAAATGAGGAACGATTCTTTATTACAAAGCTGCCGTCCTCCTCACGACTAATGCGGACAGGCGCATACACCGCTTTCATTTCCAGCAACGAGGAATGTGCCTCCCTGTCCGGGGATACCAGGCCGTCCATGCAGACGTTGCTGAGATGATGATGCTCTCCGAAATCACCGCCGTATCCCAGATATTCCTTACCATTTTCGTCTTTCAGCCTGATTGCGTGATCACACCACTCCCAGACAAATCCGCCGCCGTACTGTGGATTACTCTGGAAAATATCATCATAGAATCGCAAATCTCCGCAGCTGTTTCCCATAGCATGACTGTACTCAACAAGCAGAAGCGGAATCTTGATGCTTTCATCTTCGAAAATTCCCGCCGTTTTTTCCAGCTTCGTATACATACGTGAATGGAAATCAAACAGCACGTTTAACTCTGCTTTTTCCTCATCACTCATGTCATCGTATCTCAGGAAGGCTCCCTGATAATGAAGTGTTCTGGTAGGATCAGTCTCACGTACATAGTAAGCTGTTTTTTTTATGTTAAGCCCCCAATAAGACTCATTTCCAAGTGACCAGATCACGATACTTGTATAGTTTTTAAAAGACTGAACCATTCTGGCAATACGATCCTGAATGGCTTCCGCATACATGGGATTCTCCAGAATATCAGGCCATCCGTTCACATAATGGCAGCCATGGCACTCCATATCGGCCTCGCTGAGCACATAGAAGCCCAGTTCGTCACACAATTCATAAAAGCGCGGATCATTGGGATAATGTGCAGTACGAACGGCATTGATATTATGCTTCTTCATCTGGATCAGTTCATTCTTAATAAAGTCCATATCGGTGACATAACCGGTATCCGGATTGCTGTCGTGACGATTTACGCCGTTCAGCTTCACATGCACACCGTTTACACAAAATGCTCGATCCTTGAGATATACCTCACGGAAACCAAATTTGTGCAAAATATATTCGTCACCGCACTGCAGCAAAAGTTCATATAAATAAGGCTTCTCAGCCGACCAGAGCACAGGGTTTTCCACCTGCAGCTGCAGTTCTGATGCCTGACCTGACATACTCTGTCCGGCAGCTATCTGTCCGCAGGCCACTACCTCTCCCTGCTTCAAGATCTGTACTTTCACACCCTCGGCAGCTTCCACATTAAGCTTCACCGTTCCGTCATTTACGGTCACAAGGCTATAATCCCGGATTCCGGTTACACTTCTCTCCAGAATATATACATCCCTGAAAAGTCCGGAAAGTCTGATCTTATCCTGATCATCCAGGTAAGTACCTGAGCACCATTTCAGAACCATGACACACAGGCGGTTCTTGCCTTCACAAAGGTAAGGAGTAATATCAAAAGAAGAGTCGTTGTGAGGCACCTCACCGTATCCGACAAAACTGCCGTTCAGCCACACATAAACGCAGCTGTCTTTTCCTTCGAAATGAAGCTCATAACGCTTTCTGTCTTTTATTGAAAAATTAAACTCTTTGCAGTATGCTGCTGCCGGATTCTTTTCCGGTACATGAGGCGGATCATACGTGAAGGTATAAGGCGAACTCTGGTATTGCGCGTAATCCTTTCCATGCAGCTGCCAGTTCTCCGGTACACTGACCTCTTCAAAATCAGAGTCATCAAAGCCATTGACATAGAAATCATCCATATCATATAGAGAAGGTTTCCAGCAGAATTTCCACATACCGTTTAACGGATAAAAATAGGCTGACTTCTCTCTGGGACTTCTTACCGCTTCCATGCTTTCAAAGGGAATGAAATAGGCGTGATCTGCCAGTTCATTTATCCGGAAGGCTTTCGGATCGCGATGATAAGAATACGCAAAAGGTTCTTTTTCCATTACTCTTTCCTCCTGATCAATATAAATATCGTACACAATTAATACTTACATGCATTTTTTCATGCACCATGCAGGCACGTCACTGTCAGCAAAAGATTTTTTATCTATTTGACTGGTGTCTACAATATATAGTATAATCTATTCAGGAACAGGTGTATATATAAAATTCTTTGTACTATATAAATATCCTACACAAAGGAGAGACCTATGTATCTGTATTTTGCCAATGAAGGAGAACACTGCGAGCTTTTACCTTTTCATATCATCACCGCCGGTATAAATCACAATCAGGAACCCCGTTACAGACCTGACGGTGCATCTTTTCATCATATATTTTTTATAGAAGAAGGGGAAGGTATCTTTGAAACTTCCGCAGGAACATTTACGCTTGAAAAAGGGACCGCTGTTTTTATCCACAAGAATGCTCCTGTCAATTATTATAAAAAGGAAAATACATTTCAGACTGCATGGGTTACCTTTGACGGACCGTTTGTGGAAAATCTTTTAGCATACTTTCACATAGAACCGTTTGCTTTTTGTAAATGTCCCCTGGCATACTCATTTATCATGCAGTGCTTCCATCTTGCCAGACAAAATGCCGCGCCGGAACAGCTCTCCAAGACTCTGTATGAATTATTGATCACCCTGTTTACCGAGCTGCATGATGCAGGCAGTTCCCCTCATCTGGCAAAAGCCAGGAAATATATCGAGGCACATTACAGATCCGATATTTCCGTAGAGGATATTGCTGATGCTGTGGGGATTTCCGAGTCTCTTCTTTACCGGCTCTTTCACGATGAAATGCATACGACACCTATCGGTCATTTACAGAAAATACGCATCCAGAAAGCAAAACAGCTGCTAATCCAGCATCCTGAAATGAGGATTGCCGAAGTAGCAGCTTACTGCGGTTACTCTGATTGCGCTTATTTTTGTAAAGTTTTCAGATCACGGGAAAATCTGACGCCGAACGATTTTCGGGCTACTTATTCCCTTTAATTCTTTACAGAGCCTCGATTGCAGCCATCAGAGCATCGATATCGATACCGTGAACCATAGCAGCCTCTTCCAGGGACTCAGCCTGTGCGGAAGGGCATCCCAGACAATGCATGCCTGCTTCCATCAGTACAGGTGCAACTGCAGGATTTGTTCTTAAGATCTCGCCGATTGTCATGTCTTTGGTAATTCCACTCATGAGATATTCTCCTTTCTGATTCTACATGTATAACGTACTTCCACGCTTCTACAGTATAATACTTTCCCCACAATCTGACAAGCCATTCTTCATTATTAAAAAAATGTAAAATTTTTCAAAAAAGCCGCCGCTGTATTGAAAAAAGTACACTTCCAGCCTTGACTATGAAAGTGGTTTTTCTTATAATGAAGATAGGAATTAGAAGTAACTATTAACTTATTTCCAATAATCCAATTTTAATAGGAGGCTATTTCAAAATGAAACCAGTTGAGACAGATTTCGTATGCGGCAAGTGGGACAAAGAAGTTAACGTTCGTGACTTCATCCAGAGAAACTATCATCCTTATGATGGCGATGAGTCCTTCTTAGCTGACGCTACACAGAACACAAAAGATTTATGGGCACAGGTACTTGAGTTACAGAAGAAAGAAAGAGAAGCAGGCGGCGTTCTTGATATGGACACCAAGGTTGTTTCTACCATTACCTCTCATGGACCTGGATACTTAGACAAGAGCAAAGAGACCATCGTAGGTTTCCAGACTGACAAGCCTTTCAAGCGTTCCTTACAGCCTTACGGCGGTATCCGTATGGCAGAGAAAGCTTGCGCTGACAACGGTTACGAAGTTGATCCTGAGATCAGCGAATTCTTCTCTACTCACAGAAAGACACACAACGCAGGTTGTTTCGATGCTTACAATGCAGAGATGAGAGCTTGTCGTTCTTCTCACATCATCACAGGTCTTCCTGATGCTTACGGACGTGGACGTATCATCGGCGACTACAGACGTGTTGCTCTGTACGGTATCGACAGACTGATCGAAGACAAGCAGGCTCAGAAGGATTCCACCGGTCGTGTTATGACTGATGACGTTATCCGTCTTCGTGAAGAGATCTCCGAGCAGATGGTTGCTCTGAAGATGATGAAGGAAATGGCTGCTTCTTATGGCTGCGATATTTCCAAACCTGCTTCTAACGTACAGGAAGCTATCCAGGCAGTATACTTCGGATATCTGTGTGCAGTTAAAGAGCAGAACGGTGCAGCTATGTCCCTTGGACGTACTTCTACCTTCCTTGACATTTATGCTGAGAGAGACCTTGCTAACGGTACTTTCACCGAAGAGCAGATCCAGGAATTCGTAGACCACTTCATCATGAAGCTGCGTCTGGTCAAATTCGCTCGTACTCCTGAATACAACCAGATCTTCGCTGGTGACCCTGTATGGGTAACCGAGTCTCTGGGTGGTGTTGGCGTTGACGGACGTCCTCTGGTTACCAAGATGAGCTTCCGTTATCTGCACACCCTGACCAACTTAGGACCTTCTCCTGAGCCTAACCTGACAGTTCTGTGGTCTACCAGACTTCCTGAGAACTGGAAGAGATACTGTGCTAAGATGTCTATCCAGACTTCTTCTATCCAGTATGAGAACGACGACCTGATGAGAGTTACCCACGGTGATGACTACGGTATCGCTTGCTGCGTATCTTCCATGGTTATCGGTAAAGAAATGCAGTTCTTCGGTGCTCGTGCTAACCTGGCTAAGTGTCTGCTGTACGCTTTGAACGGTGGTGTTGACGAAGTTACCAAGAAACAGGTTGGTCCTAAATATCGTCCTGTTGTAGGCGATGTTCTGGATTACGATGATGTAATGGATAAGTTCATCGACATGATCGAATGGCAGGCTGACGTTTACGTTAACACCCTGAACATCATCCACTACATGCACGACAAGTACTGCTACGAGAGAGCAGAGATGGCTCTTCATGACAGAGACGTTAAGAGATACTTCGCAACAGGTGTTGCAGGTCTGTCTATCGTAGCTGACTCCCTGTCCGCTATCAAGTACGCTAAGGTTGAAGTTGTTCGTGACGAAGACGGCATTATCGTTGACTTCAAGACCACCGGCGACTTCCCTAAATACGGTAATGATGATGACCGTGTAGACTCCATTGCACAGGATATCGTTCATAAGTTCATGACCGCTATCAGAAGACATCATACCTACAGAAACGGTGTTCCTACTACCTCCATCTTGACCATTACCTCTAACGTTACCTATGGTAAGGCTACCGGTAATACCCCTGACGGACGTAAGAAGGGACAGCCTTTCGCTCCCGGTGCTAACCCTATGCACGGACGTGATACTCATGGTGCAGTAGCATCTCTGTCTTCCGTATCCAAGCTGCCTTTCAATGATGCACAGGATGGTATCTCCAATACCTTCACCATCATCCCCGGCGCTCTTGGTAAAGAAGATCAGGTATTCGCCGGCGATATCGAGTTAGATTTAAACAAATAATCCAACCCGGTCACGATATTGCTTTGATATCGAGTCAGATTTAAACAAATAATCTAGACACCAATTAAGAAAGAAGGATATGTAATGGACGAGAAAATGGCGATTGATGACCTTGTAAAGATGTTGGATTCCGGCATGGCAAACGGCGTAGGACACGTCAATGTGAACTGCGAGGAGACAGGGAAGCAATCTAAGAACGTTCAGACAATGGGCTGTACGGATTGTTCCAGAACGCCGTTAGCCTGCAGTGTACCTACCCTTCACGAAGGTTTAGATGACTACAAATAAGCAAAAGCAACCGTCAGGAGAGCTTATTAAGTTCTCCTGACAACATCGGAGAAAGATTTCCGATATTCATATATTATTAAAACAGGAGGAATCTATCATGGCAAGTACAGCACAGGTTGACAACCTTGTAAACTTATTAGATGGTTATGCAACAAAAGGCGGCCATCATCTTAACGTTAACGTTCTGAACAGAGACACATTATTAGATGCTCAGAAGCATCCTGAGAATTATCCTCAGCTGACCATCCGTGTATCCGGATACGCTGTAAACTTCATCAAGTTAACACCGGAACAGCAGGCTGACGTTATTTCCCGTACCTTCCACGAGGCTATCTAATAGTTTCTCCGTTTTGATAATTTACGGCATAACCGTATAAAAATCAAACGAACGTACATGATGATTAACACCCGGGGAGCATTCCTTCCCGGGTGTTTTCAGCAACAAAATGTTCTATACCGGCCTACAGGGTCAAATGATAACGCCAAATAGAAAGGAACTATTATGCAGGGAAGAATTCATTCACTTGAAAGCTTTGGCACCGTTGACGGTCCCGGCACACGCTTTGTAGTCTTTGTACAGGGCTGCCCAATGCGTTGTGCTTATTGTCATAATCCTGACACCTGGGAAATGAATGGCGGAACTTTAATGGAACCGTCTTATATCATCGAACAATACGAGCGTAACAGCAGCTTCTACCACGGCGGCGGCATCACCGTAACCGGCGGAGAGCCTTTGATGCAGCTCGATTTTCTGATAGACCTTTTCACTCTGGCCAAGGAAAAGGACATCCACACCTGTATCGACAGCTCCGGAATTGCTTTTAATCCGAACAATGCGGTACAGATGGCTAAAATGGACCACTTGATGGAACTGACCGATCTGGTTATGCTGGATATCAAGCATATCGATCCCGAGAAACATTTGGAACTTACCTCTCAGCCCAATGAGCGCATTCTCCAGTTTGCCGCTTATCTGAATGAAAAGCAGGTTCCCATGTGGATTCGCCATGTGGTGGTTCCGGGAATTACCGACGATGACAAGTATTTATTCGAACTGGGCTACTTCATCGGACAATTCAGCAATCTGAAAGCGCTGGATGTACTGCCCTATCATACCATGGGTGAAGCCAAGTATGAGAAACTGGGGATTCCCTACAGACTGAAAGGCGTTCCCGCTATGGATAAAAACAGGCTTCTTGAAAAGAAAGAAGTCATCCTGGATGGTATCAGGAAAAGACGAGCAGAAAATGCGTAAGGCTGCTGTTCAGCTCGTACTCATAATTTTCAAAAATTTATCATGAAACACTTGTAATTGGACTATATTTATATTACAATAGAGTTATCTATTGATAATTTTATATCAATCACATATATTAAAGGAGGATTTGTATTATGGCATTCGTAATTGGTGACGCATGTGTAGCTTGTGGTGCTTGTGAAGCACAGTGCCCTGTTGGAGCAATCAGCATGGGAGATGGCAAATTCGAAATCGATGCTGACAAGTGCATCGACTGCGGTTCTTGCGCAGGTCAGTGCCCTGTTGGTGCTATCGAGCAGGAATAAGAAGTAATACAAATATAAAATGCGCAGGTTCCGGATTTGGAATCTACGCATTTTTATTGTCTTTCTTTTGTAACAGTTCAGACAACCCTGGACGTAGGCGCACAAATCATGCTCGCATGATTTTGCGCTTACGTATAGGGTTGTACTGAGCGCCAGATTATGAGCAAAAATAGTCGCGAAGCGACGGAGAGCGCCGCAGGCTGCAAT
>JBGVLR010000008.1:0-36103 GCA_045124375.1 Acetatifactor sp. | reverse complement strand
GAAGACGGGCGCTTTGTCTACTATCTGTTTCATTTAACAGATGATTCCTCAGACACTGCCTGGCATGATTCTGCGCTGGAAAAGACAGATTATCTGTGCAACCTTTTAAATGAGAAATGGAATTCTCCTGTTGTGGGAGTTGTCAGCGAACCGGCAGAAAACCTCATTTCCTGTAAGTTCTTATACCGTAAGCTTATGGAAAGCTTTGAGCTCCATGACCTGTGCGGCGGAAGCGCCACCATTGCTGTCCGGTCCAAGAACATCTGGGAATCTCCCGAACATGTCAGAGAGCTTATAGAGCAGGAACTGGATGCCGCCGTAAAGGAGGGTAATCTGAAAGCAGCACTGAAGGTATCAGCACAGATTTTCTCCGGTAATCCAAACGTACCTTTTTCCACACAAAAGGCTTATGCATTTGACGCTTATACACTGGTTCTGGGGATTTTTAACAACTATATTTCCAATCCCATCATGCAGATGAATGCCTTAAACTACATAACACCACTTATGCAGGCCACTACGACAGAAGAACTGGAAAGCTGTTTCAATGAAATTCTGTTATTCATCTGTAATGAAATCGCCAAGAAATGGCAGATTGAAGGCAAGGAGATCATACTAAAAATACGGAAATATATCGAAGAACACTATACGGACCAGAACCTGAGCGTGAGCTCTATGGCAGGCGTTCTGGATCGTAATCCCAAGTATATTTCCAGAGTCTTTAAAGAAGCTACCGGTGAAGGTATCCTGGATTATATTACCCATTACCGGATCACCAAGGCCAGAGAGCTGATGCACCTGAATCAGTATACTTTGATAGAGATATCTGAGATGGTGGGATATTCCAATGTGCAGACCTTCCGTAAGGCATTTATAAGACTTGTCGGGGAGCTTCCCAGTAAGTATAACAAATAAGTATTCCTTGCAGGGATGCCGTGCTGTCCCGTCAAAAAAGCCGGCAGGCTTTTACTCTCTATCCGTTTAAAGGCAAAATAACGTTACAGACCGGGCTGCGGATGGTGATTTCACCCCACAGTTTACACATTGTACTAATTAACGGTTCGTACCGTCAAATTTTGTAAATAATACAGACTTGATATTACCCATATTTTGGCTTATATTATATATAGGACTTTTTAAACTTATATATAAAGGAGATAAACACTATGTATCTGGATGATTACAAACGTTGGTTGGAAACCGATCTGGATGACGCTGCATTGAAAGCAGAACTGGAATCCATTACCGGTAATGACGAAGAGATAAAGGACCGGTTCGCTGTTTCCCTGAAATTCGGTACCGCAGGTCTGCGTGGTGTCCTGGGAGCAGGAAGCAACCGTATGAATATTTATGTAGTACGTCAGGCTACTCAGGGTCTGGCTAACTGGGTAAAGACTCAGGGCGGAAGCCAGCTGGTTGCTATCAGCTACGACAGCCGTATTAACAGTGATGTTTTTGCCAAGACTGCTGCCTGTGTATTGGCTGCAAACGGAATCAAGGTCCGCATCTATGATGCACTGATGCCCGTTCCCGCACTCAGCTTCGCTACCCGTTATTATAATGCCAATGCAGGTATCATGGTTACCGCATCTCATAACCCTGCCAAGTACAATGGTTACAAGGCTTACGGTCCCGATGGCTGCCAGATGACAGATGAGGCTGCTGATATTGTTTACGCTGAGATTCAGAAGACTGATATTCTCACCGGCGCGAAAATGATGTCCTTCGAAGAAGGCATGGAAGCCGGTCTGATCGCTTATGTAGGCGATGATTGTAAGGAAGCTCTCTACGCTGCTATCGAATCCCGCAGCGTTCGTCCCGGTCTGTGCAAGACTGCAGGGCTGAAGCTGGTTTACTCTCCTTTGAATGGTTCCGGCCTGGTACCTGTTACGCGTATCCTTAAAGATATCGGCATTGATGATGTTACCATCGTTCCCGAGCAGCAGTATCCTGACGGCAACTTCCCTACCTGCCCTTATCCTAACCCTGAAATTTTCGAGGCACTGCGTCTTGGTCTGGAACTGGCTAAGAATACTGATGCCGATCTGATGCTGGCAACTGATCCTGATGCTGACCGTGTAGGTATCGCAATCAAGTGTCCGGATGGTACATATGAACTGGTAACCGGTAACGAAGTGGGCGCTCTGCTGCTTGACTATATCTGCGCAGGACGTATTGAAAACGGCACCATGCCGGCTAACCCTGTAGCAGTCAAATCCATCGTTTCCACTCCTCTGGCAGATGCCATTGCCGCACATTACGGCGTAGAAATGCGTAATGTTCTGACAGGCTTTAAGTGGATCGGTGACCAGATTGCAGGTCTGGAAGCAAACGGTGAAGTTGAACGCTTCATCTTCGGTTTCGAAGAAAGCTACGGCTATCTGGCAGGTTCCTACGTTCGTGATAAGGATGCTGTCATCGGCTCCATGCTGATCTGTGAAATGGCTGCTTACTACCGCAGCATCGGTTCCTCCATCAAACAGCGTCTGGAAGAGATTTATGCCGAATACGGCCGTTACCTGAACAAGGTTGACAGCTTTGAATTCCCCGGTCTGTCCGGTATGGACAAGATGGCCGGTATCATGGACAGCCTTCGCACCAATCCTCCCAAGGAGATCGGCGGCTATGCTGTTGTGAAAGTAACCGACTACAAGAAGCCTGAAGAGACAGGACTTCCTTCTTCCAACGTACTGATCTATGCGCTGGAAGGCGGCGCAACCGTAGTGGTTCGTCCTTCCGGAACAGAGCCTAAGATCAAGACCTACTTTACTACTCTTGGTAAGGATCTGGCTGAGGCTCAGGCACAGAAAGATCAGCTGGCAGAGGCAATTAAACCGCTGTTTGCTTAAAGTGATATTCATCTGCATTGCAGTCACAGGAATATAAGACATACTGACAGCCGGTAATTTTGATGTCCGCAAAAGTACCGGCTGTAAGTTTATCTAATCTCTCTGCATATGCTTCTGTCTTCTCCTGCGCCGAATCTGATCAATTCCAGCATTTCCTTATCCGTATCCACTACCAGCACATCCCACAGTTCCTGTGATGCCGTTCCCGGCTTTCTGTCGTATGCAACAGCTCCTTGCGGATAGCGCTGCTGATCCTTAAAGACTTCGCATTTCGCACATCCGATGGCAATAATCGGAAAACTGTGTTGACAATTGATCTGGTCTGCATGATTATGGCCATGTATATAGGCAAGAATACGGCCGCCCTGCGCCACATACGTATCCAACACTTTCAGCAAGGCTTCACTGTTTCTGATTTCCTTGCTCCAATAGTGCATTTCCGGCAACAGGGGAACATGGGAAAACAAAATGACTTTCATCCCGGCCGGTGTCTGGGAAAGTACGTCTTTTACCCATTCCACCTCCTCCTGTGGGAAACCATACCGTATCGTTTCCCAATGATTAAACGAGTGAAGGAAGATGCATCTTAAATGATACTGTTCGTAATCTATATAATACCACAGCTTCTTTCCCTGAAAATAGAAAGCGCTTTGCTCTTCTTCTGTCATCCAGTCCGGATTGTTCTTGAAATAGTTTGCATCATGATTCCCCAATGCCAGATATACAGGAATCCGAAGACTTCTTAAATCATCCAGTACCCGAGTGACGTATTCTTTTGTAAATCTGAGAGGGATTCTTCCGTCTGTCAGATCCCCCAGATGTATCATAGCATCAAAGCCTACCGATTCATGAACCTCTCTCAGATTAGCTATGGTATCCTCCCAGCCTCCGTTGATCACATAATGAGAATCCGTCATTAATCCAAACACAAGACTGTTCTTCGTCCGTTTTTCCCGGATTGTATTTACGGTTTCTCTGATTTCAGACAGAAAGCATGCCTTTTTCTCGTATTCCCGATCCCGGCAATGGAGCTTTACGGCCGCTTTTGCCCTATCGATATCTGTTTCTGTCAGCTCTGCCTCATCCATACGCTTTATGCTGATTCGGATCCATCCATCTTCGGGAATCATGTATTTGCATGAATACAGGCTATTCAAATTGAGATCCCCTCTGTAGCAAGACCAGTTTTCTTCTTCCTGATAGCAATATGTATAAATCAGGATGTTATCGATTTCAGCAGAGTAAGAAGCAATACCATAACAATAATCCGAACTTTCACATGTAATATAATCTCCTTTACTGACCGGATAAAAATGAAAATCAGCCATCCATTTGACTTCACTCTTTTCCCAGAATCCCGTCTGTGGATTCACACATCTGTCTGTCTCCGGCTGAAACTCTATGATCCGCATACTCATATTTTTATTCCTTTCTTCTCTCCTCTGCATTTTCACTGTCAGGGCAGAGTATCCGTGTTATCCTGTTATGACCCTGACCTCGACTGAACCCTCAAGAACCGGAAGCAGATCCCCATGAAGCAATGCTCCATTTACAGTAATTTCCTTTACATTCACACCATTATTTTCGTAATGTATGTGATAAGTGCACCCTCTGAATTCTTTTGATATACTACAGGTTTTCCAGCTGGGCGGCAGACACGGAGTAATCCTCAGTCCTTCCATTTCCGGCTGCAATCCATACACATAATTCACAAGCGCTTTCATGAACCACTGCCCTGCTGCAGTTCTCCAGCTCTGCCCGGGAGTCCCATAACGATATCCTGTCTGCTCTCCAAAGTAAGAATTGCACATGATATACGGTTCCGCACGTCCTGCAACCACTTTATTTCTGAATGGCAGAATGGTCTCAATATCCTCTTCTACCTTATCCGCACGCTTCAGGATGGCATCGGCAGCAATCTTCCATGCAATTGTATGTAAATATACGCCACCGTTTTCATGGACCCCTGGCGGCTTTGTTGTCACTGATCCGATCCCGGAATGATATCTGGTATAAGGCGGTATCGAAATCACCGTTCCCAGAGGAGATGCCAGATATTTTTCCACTGCATTCATAGCCAGTACATCTCTTCCCCCGGTAGAAATCCCTGAAAGGACTGCCCAAAGCTGTGGAATCAGAAACATTTTTCCTTCCTCACATTCTCCGGAACCGATTTTCTCGCCTTCATCATTATAGGCATCCAGATAATATTCTCCATCCCAGCCGTATTGCTCCACCAGATTCTGCATCTCCTCACTGCGTACCCCGGCCAGTTCTGCGTCCTCCGTTCTTCCGTAAATCCGGGCGATTTCTGCAAATACCCGATTTGCACGATACCACGCGATACTAAGCCAGACACTGACACCCTGCCCATTCAGTCCCGCTGTGTTCATACAGTCATTCCAGTCTCCGCCCCAAATTCTGATCAGATTATGCATTCCCCTGAAATGATAGAGAAAGTCCACCGAACGGGAAAGATGCTCATATACCGTCCCCGTGGTTCCGTCATTATAAGGGACCTCTATATCCAATATCTCTTTCTGACCGGTTTCCTTTAAAATTGACGCAGCAGTAAAATTCAGCCAGACAGTATTATCTGAAAAGTGATTGTCTCTGATTTCTCCATCGATAAAAGTTCTGGGCGCATATCCGTTTGAATACTGGTATGTGAGAATCCTCAGAAAACGTTCCAATGCTTTCGAGGGATTCACACAGCTCAGACAATCTGTATCACTTGTCATATCCCTAAATCCGTTATGACGAACTCTGGCCCAGCGGGATCCCATATTTGCCTGGTGCTTCAGCCAGTCAAACATTTTATTCAGCTCCCCGTCCGGTGTTTCCACCGTAACCTGAGCTGTTTCTTCTGCGAACTTCTGCCTTACCGCATCTCTTTCCAGGGCAAATGCTCCCGGGGCCGCATAACATTTGCGTACCTTTTCCATTTCCGCATAAGAAAAAGCAATTCCACAGGCAAAAACAACCTCTATCTGTTCCCGGGGCGCCAGTCTGATCTCTTTCTCCAATGCAAATCCCAGTTTCTCTCCACAGCATTCCGTATTGGAGCATCCGCCTCTTTCCAGCAGGACCGGATGAGCAAAAGAACCATATGGCCCTATGATGGCATTGGCCGTACAATCATATCCACTGACCGTATCAGAAAGCATCATATAGGCATAAGCAGTTCTTTTTTCACCTTCTTCGAATTTTACGGTTTTAGGTGCAATAATTGCATTCAGCCTGCTGTCAAAACCTGCTGTTCCCAGATTATAGCCCTGACGGGTATAAGGCCCGTCAAAATCTGTCCCGCAAAATCCAATCATACGAAGCGTGCGGGTATCCTGAGAATTGTTTTTCAGTCGCAGGCTCCAGAGCTCACAGTTTCCTTCTCTTGGGACAATTGTACACAGCGAAGATGCAATTTCGAAGTTCACCGTTTCAATGGTGGATGCCCCGCGCGAATGAATGCATTGGTAAGACGTCCTTTGTTCCGTTACCGGAAGTCCTGAAATGCCCCAGTATTTGTCTCCTTCCAGCAAATAGAAGCCTCTGTCTTTCACAAGGCTCAGCCGTCTGCCCATGGAATCCTGCAAAAAGCCCTCTCCCGCTCCTGTCTGGGAGATAAATGTAATGTAATGATCATTCCAGAGATAATTGTACCAGTTTCTGGGAAGGTTTGCCACCTTAATATAAAAATCCGTATTTTCTTCGCCAAAATGCCCGTATTTTTGAGGCGTTACTTTCTCTTCTATTAACCATTCACCCATTATCTATTCCTCTTTTTGTGTCGATCAGCCCTTGACTGATCCAATCATGACACCTTTTACAAAGTATTTCTGAATAAAAGGATAAATACACAGTACCGGTACAGAAGATACAATGATCGCACTATACTTCAGCGTCTGCGCCAAATGCAGCTTTGCCTCCGCTGTAGCAGCGTCCATTCCCGCCAGATTGTCTGCCGTCAGCTTATTGGTTAACAACAGATCTCTCAGGAAAGACTGCAGCGGCAGCAAATCTGTGTCGTTAATATAAATCAGCGCTGTGAAATAATCATTCCAGTGACCTACAGCATAGTAAAGCCCTACCACTGCAATGATCGGTTTGGACAGCGGCAAAACAATCTTCAACAGGATCTGCAAAGAATTGGCTCCATCCAGATCCGCTGCCTCTTTCAGACTTTCCGGGATACTGTTAATGAAATATGTTCTGGTAATGATAACATTGTATATGGAGCATGCCCCGGGAATAATCATCGCCCAAATTGTATCTATTATTCCAAGCTTACTTACCACCAGATATGTTGGTATCAATCCTCCCCCAAAATACATGGTCAACATAAACATGAACATTAAGAAATTCCTGGGTACGAAATCTCTTCTCGACAACGGATAAGCAGCACAGATCGTCATGATCAGGTTTACCAGAGTACCTACTACTGTATAGAAGATCGTGTTGCGATAACCGACCCATATGGTCTTATATTGAAAAACAGCTTCATACGCTGTCAGCGTAAATCCTTTAGGCCACAAAAGTACATTTCCGTTCCATACCTCATTAGGATTACTGAAAGAAGCAATGACGACAAACCACAGCGGCCAGATAAAGATAATCAGCATCACCAGCATCACGATCAAATTCACGACATCAAATATCTTGTCTGTATATGATTTTTTTATTGTATTTCTATTTTCCCCAGACATAGTCAACCTCCTAAAACAGACTCTCATCAGCAATCCACCTGGACAACCGATTGGCAGATAAGATCAAAACCATATTGATTACAGATTTAAACAGACCGATTGCCGTTGAATATCCGTAATCACTGTTAATCAGACCCATTTTATACACATAGGTTGAAATTACTTCAGAGGATGACAGATTCAGTGCGTTCTGGAGCAGGAATACTTTTTCAAATCCTACGTTCATCACAGATCCCATCTGCATGATAAACAGCATAATAATTGTCGGCTTGATAGACGGCAGATCCACATGTATGATTCGCTGAATTTTGGTGGCACCGTCTACAATCGCAGCTTCATGAAGCTGATAATCTACGCCCGCCAGAGCAGATATGTAAATAATGGAGTTCCATCCCATTCCCTTCCATACACCTGACCAGACATAGATCGATTTGAACCATTCCGCCTTTGCCATAAAAGCCACTGACTCCAGTCCTAACATGCCACGGATGACATTGAAAATACCGGTATCCTCTTTGAGGAAAATAGAAATCATACCGCACATGACAACTGTTGAGATAAAATGGGGCGCATAAGATACCATCTGAATGGTTTTCTTCAAATATCTGTTTCTGAGATAATTCAGCATTAATGCAAAAATAATAGGAATCGGAAAACCTACCAGAAGACTGTTCAGACTGATTCCCACCGTGTTTTTAATCAGAGTCCAAAAATTGTAACCGTTGATGAATCTTTTAAAATGCTCCAACCCTACCCACGGGCTGCCAAAAATACCCTTTTTAATCTGATAATCCTTGAAAGCCAGCTGTATACCATACATAGGACCATATTCAAAGATAAGATAATAAGCCACTACCGGAAGTATCATTACATACAATATCCAGTTCTTTTTTATATCCTTGCGAAGACGCTGAATAAAGCGCTTGCTTTTTAGTTTCATTTACATTTCCTCCTGTCCCGTCAGATTCCTTGGAAATATGTGCCTGATGACGCATCACCTGTAAAAAGGCCGCTGCAATATGCAGCAGCCTTTTTTACACTTACTTTTCCATAGCTTTGTTGTAAGTATTCTGGTAAATTTCCTCCAGCCTTTCTGCTCCCATCTGATTCATGGTAGCAATGTATTCCTCCCAGCTGTCTTCCAGATTCAATTCACCTGTAATTACTTTTGCGGTATATTGTGAAATATAATTGTCCAGATCTGTCTTTAATGTAGCTCTTTCTTTACTGTCCTCATCGCTGTAAGACATAGGCGGTCTTGGATCAGCACTGATGGAGTTCAGTTTTTCACGCTGTTCATTCAGATAAACCTCTTCTGCGTCCACTTCAGCGCTCATACCGGTATACCAGAGCTGCGGCTGTACAGAAGGATGATAGTTTGTTCCCTGAAGTGTACTGCTTGCACGTACAACAGAAGTATTATCACCATGGGAACCGTCTGTGATCCATGTCCATGTGCCGTCATCATTTATCCGATAGGTCTCACCTTCGACACCAAGCCATGCCAGAATACCGCCTTCTTCACTATAGAGCTGATCTGCCCATGCAACGATCAGTTCCGGATGTTCACATGCATCAGTAATGCACAGAGCGCCTACCGAAATACCGGAAGTAATAGGATAAGTTCCCTCCGTAAAAGGAGTCAATGCAATATAATCATCATCATTGTCACGACCTACTGTCAGGAATGCTCCGCTGTCCCAAAATGAACCATATATATCACCGGATTGTCCAACCGCACCCTGCTGCTCATATCCCTGTGTAAACGCTTTCTTGTCCAAAATTCCCTCTGCATAAAGCCTTGCGGAAAATTCCAGGAAATCTTTATATACATCGGAAGTCGGTACATAGAACAGTCCGTCCTCATTCAGTGCTGTTTTGGTACCTGTATCATAGTTGATTCCAAAATAAGGAAGCAGCAAATTCACAGAAAGCGTGGTATTGGCGGTAATAGGAATCTCATCATCCGGATCCCCGTTACCATTGGCATCCTTCTCCTTAAAGGCTTTCAGAACTTCATACAGTTCATCCAGACTTTTTGGCTCAGACAGTCCCAGATTGTCCATCCATTTTTGATTCATCCAGTAAACGGTAATTCCCGGATCCTGGCGGTCGACTTCAGGAAGGGAATAGATATTGCCGTTTCTATCCTCCAAATACTTCCATGCATCTCTTTCATCCAGCAGTTTTGTCAGATTAGGTGCATATTCTCTGATCAGATCCTGTAATGGAATCAGAATGCCCTGATTACCATACTTGGAAAGTTCCGTTGCGGAAAATCCTGCCTTAAAAAATACATCCGGATATTCACCGCTGGCCAGCGACAGATTCTTTTTCTCTTTCTTGTCCGCATTCAGCACCGACTGAATATCAAACTGAATATTGGTATCCTCACACAGTTTTTGGAAAGATACATTATCTTCCAATGCGTATTCTGCACCTGCGATAACCGCAAACATACTAAACTTCTGGGTTTCTTCAAGAGGGAAAACAATCCCTTCCGATGCAGGCTCGGTTTCTTCACTGGAAACAGCACTTTCCGAATCTGCAGCTGTACTTGCGGTCTGACTGCCGGTATCCTGGCTTGTACTCACTTTATTGTCTGTGCTTTTACTTTGCCCGCACCCTGCCAGCATAGTAACTGTAAGGGCTGCTGACAGAAACAATGCCGTCAACTTATTTCTCTTCATATCAGATTTACCTCCAATAACATTGTATTGTTACTCTCACTCAGATTGGCGCCATAGATGAGGTGTACCTTCATCATAGCTTATGGTTCACACTCTGACAAGAAACAATCTATCCTGTCATTCCAGTCAAAAAAGTGTATGGTCACTTTTCAGGAAATATGGGCTAAACTCACTGACAAGATACAATTTTTACTCTTTCTGCTGCGTATAAAGTGTACCTTTTCTGACTATAACCGGATCAAACTGTATCAATCCCTTTGCAGTTCCACGGTCAGCAACAGCTTTATTGACTCCATTATTTACCTGGACCGGACCACACAGGAGATCATCTCCTCTTACCGGAATGTAGGCTATACCCCGGATTCCCTTATTATTGCCAGTACCTCTATAATAGCAGAATATACAGAATTCCCCATGACTTATCTGGATCATGTGGAAAACAGTACCTTATATGTTGTAAACGGAGCATCCTCCAATTACTTTATCTATGTTCCTTACAACAGCAACAGCCAATATCAGCTCCTCTATATTCTTGACAATATGGAACTGAACAATATACTGAACAACAATATCATCAATGGCATGTATTCCATGGCCATTATTGATACCGTTTCCCTCAAAAGCTACGGTATCCACACGGAAATGCTGCCGCAGCTGACTCCCGACATGCTGCAGCAGAACGGTGTCTATCCTATGGACGATAATTATTCCATTTATATACATACCTGGGGCTACGGAAACTATTCTCTTGCAGCTCTTTTTTCCCATTCCTATTTTTACGAGCAGATTCACGATATTTTTCGCGCAAGTTATGTGCTCCTTTTTACAATCGGAATCCTGGGCTTTATGCTTGTCTGGCTCTGTACCTGCTACACTTATCTGCCGCTCCACAAGTTTACCCGGAAAATCATCGGCCAGCCCCATTCTTCAGAAAGCTATATCAAACAGCTGGACCAGGCATTTTCGGATACTCTTCAGGAAAAGGCCAACCTGCAGGATAAAATCAATATGTATCACCAGTCCATACAGGAATCCCTTTTAAACTCTATCCTGACGAAGAATAATAGCCCCCAGATCAGCAGTATCAACCGTATCGACCAGATATTCCGATCTGACTGTAAGAACTATGTTTTTCTGCTTCGCATTCATTCAGACCACAAGTCTTTTCCTCATGTGAAAGTAGCAAAATTCCTGGAAAATTCCCTTCCCGGACACGATACCTGCGTCACAATGGAAAAGGGCTCTGATTATGGAGTCTTTATCATCAATTATATAGGTCCGGAAACGAATAAAGAAGATGTCATTCTTCAATTGATGCATGACCTGCATGCGGATACCGGTTATTATTGTGCGATCAGCAACGCTACCGCATCACTGCTGGATATTCCCTCCCTATATGAAAATACAGTGGCTGCCAGCAGTTACTGGAATACCTCTCCGGTTGTGGCCTATTGGGAAATTAGTTTCTCCAAAAAGGATATGCTTGCATTTCCCTACAAATTGTTAGATCAGTTTAACGATTCCCTGAAAAACCAGGATTTTGATGCAGCCAGAGAACATCTTCGGAAACTTCTGGAAATCACTGACCGCTCCGCCGGATATTTGTCAGAATATCCTGATTTCTTCATTCGCTCTGTACAGATCGATATCCTGACATCCATTGCCAACTTTATGAATCAGAATAATGTTCGCTTCCGTACTTACAGCGACTTATATTTTGAGACACTTTATTTTTGCAGGAGCTGCTCCTATGACCAGATCAAAAATGAGCTGGCAGAACATATGATGCAATTACTGGAGATTTATCAGAAAGAACTGCAGAATAATGCCATTCATTACAGACAAATGAAAGAATTCATGGAAAATAATTATTCCTCCCCCGATCTGTCAGTGCCCATGATGGCTGATTACTTCCACGTAAGCATTGCCTACATGAGTTATCTGTTCAAGAAAAAGTTCGGGGAAAATTTTATTGATTATTTATGGAAAATTCGATATGAAAAAGCCATGGAACTTCTGCGCAATACAGATATGCCCATTGATGATATCGCGATTAGTGTAGGATATACCAACGTCTCCAGCTTCCGCAGAAAATTCAAACAGGAAACCGGATTGACGCCTTCGGCAGTAAGAAACGACTTGTCAGCAGAAAAGAATCTACTGAAATCATAAGAACGGCGGCCGATATGGCCGCCGATTTACCTACAAATTGTCTTTATGACTCGAAACCTTATTACACTGCCTGCATAATACCTTTCAAATAACCTATTGCAAAGAATCTTCCTATTGCATCATACCCCTGGTTAACCATATCCTCACCAACCATAGTAGGCACATGGTCAACTCTTACAGGCACATCGACACCGCATTTCTTGTACAGCTTCATAATATCTGCCATATCGATCTCCCCATTATCATGGAAAGTCTCACGATAACTCTCAATGGTACCTGTGGTGTTTCTAAAATGTATAAAGAAGATCTTCTCTGCCAGCGCCGGAATTACTTTGTATAAATCTTCACCCATGATGTGATAAGTAGCCTGGCACATGGTCACACCCAGATTCTTGCTGGGAACCACGCCGTTGACAGCCTTATCAATATTTTCATAGCTTGTCATGATTCTGGAGACATTTCCAAGCTTTGTAGGCGGATCATCCGGATGAAGCGCTAAATTAATACCGTATTTTTCTGCATAAGGAATGACTGCTTTCAGGAAATATTCATAATTGTCCCAAAGTTCTTTTTCTGTAATACAGGCATCTGTAGGAACAAACTCCTGCATATTGAAGCCCGTTACCTTTGCACCGCCTCTTTCCACAATATCATTTCTGGTTCTGAGCCAGCCGATATGTGCCATCCAGTTAAAGCATATGGTTCGGATATCAAGCTTATCCATGATAGGGAACATTTTAATCACTTTTTCAATGGACTCATCACGTTTCTCATCACCTGCTTTAATGTGATCGTGAAGCTCATTTGGCATCGGTTCAATGATCACAGGCCTGATACCGAAATCTACAAAGTCATCATAAACCTTCTGCCAATGAGATGCATTTGTCAGGTCAAATGTGCCATCTTCCGGAAGTCTGATGACACCATGTTCCACACCACACTGTCTTGCAATATCCCATGTAGAGTCTTTAGGATATCTGAAATAATCAGTAAGAAGCATAGAAACCTCCTTTTATACGCCGCTAAGCGTCAGGAAACCACCATCTACAGGAATTGTCACACCGGTAACAAAAGAAGAAGCTCTTTCATCCAGCAGGAATTTTACGCAGCCGAACATATCGCCTGCCTGTCCGAATTTTCCCATGGGAGTATGACCTATTACTTTCTTACCACGCTCCGTGAGCCCCTCTTCTACAGTGCCAAGATATACTTTGCTGCGCTCATTGACGATGAAGCCCGGAGCTACTGCATTGATCCTGATGCCTGCTTCTGCAAAATATGCGGCCAGAGACTCTGTGAAATTAACAACTGCTGCCTTACTCATAGCATAAGCAAAGTTTCTCGTAAGGGGACAATAGCTGTTCATAGAGGCAAAATTTACAATACTGCCGCCTCCTGCTTTTACCATATATTTAGCAAAAGCAAGGATCGGATATACAGAACCCATTGTATTGAGTCTGATCACATTTTCAAAAGCCTGCATATCTACATTATAGAGACCTCTTAAATCCTCCGGACGGTTCTCATCAAGTTCTCTGGGGTCAAACTGTGCAATTGTTGTAGTTGCTTTACTGTTATTACCGCCGGCACCATTTACAAGATAGTCAACCTTTCCATATTCTGCAATAACGGCTTCTGCCAGGGCATTCACTTCTTTTTCATCCGCAACATCACAGGAATATACCTTGCATTTACCGCCGTCTGCTTTAATTTCTTCTGCTACTTTCTCAAGTTTTTCTATAGTTCTTCCCACCAGCACAACTGTAACACCCATGTCTGCCAGTCCTTTTGAAATCCGGGAGCAGATTACCCCACCTGCACCTGTTACTACTGCAATTTTATCATTAAAATAGGTATCCACTTTTATTACTCCTTTATTTCATTAAAGTGCACTCTGCGTATCATTTGGGTCACCATTAATGGCAAGATCATATTCTTTTGACCAGTCCAGGTCACGATACTGTGCTCCTCTTTCATCAGTCCGGATCCACTCGGTAAGCATATCCAGCATTTCCACTGTCCAGGTATTTCTGTCGATCTGAGCAGTTGTAAATTTATTCTGTGTGATCATTTCAAAGCCAAAATCATCTTTTACATGAGTCTTGGCAGCACCTTCCACAACATCTGCTACAAGATGGCTGGGAATGAACAATACACCGCCGCCGGCGCCAAATACCACATCACCGGGAAGACAAACAGCACCGCCGAAATTGGTAATGGAGTTGAATCCTGTCATGACAAACTCTCTGATAGGTGTAGGATCAATGCCCCTGTAATAAACCTGAACATCGGGAACCTGCTTCATCTGCTCTACGTCTCTGATACCGCCCCAGACAACAGCACCGCCTGTCCTGGTTCTGGTCCTGATCGCTGTGGTAAGATTTCCGCCCAGGAAAGTTCCTTTATAGATTTTGTCATACATATCCACAACAACTACATCTCTTTCCACAAGCGTATCGATTACCCACTGATTATAGTTTCCTTTTCTGCCTTCTTCTGCACCTTTGGCAAACATGACTTCATGCAGGTCAGGACGGGTAGGGCAATAACTGCAGGTAACTGCCCTGCCGATCAGCTTTCTTCCGTCATCATGAAGTGTATGTAATGGTGCTTCCCCGCCGCCCACGAACTGGTTTTCATAACCAAGTACATAAATCGGCTTCCACACCTCTTCCAATGTCATTTTCTGCAGAGCATCCAGATACTTATCCGGCACCTTGGGTCTACCGTCCGGAAAGCGTTCTCCTTTCCACAGAGGAGTCAGCTCAATGATATCGTTTCTGTCATTGAAATGCATTCTAAATTTCCTCCCTTATTGTTTTTGCTGCGTTGTAATAGCACATTCTTTTTACCATATCTGACAACATATCAAAATTATCAGGCATTATGCCTTTTGCAACTTTTCGGCCGATCCACTCACAAAGGATCCGTCTGAAATAGTCATGTCTTACGAAAGAAAGCAAGCTTCTGGAATCGGTAGTCATGCCTGTAAAAGTGGACATTACACCGAACACCGATAAGTGATCCAGCATCTCACACATACCTTGATAATGGTCACACCACCACCACGCCGGTCCCTGGCTGATCACTGCTTCCACTCCATCCTTACTGTAAGAACCTGAAAGAATGGACATCACTGCATTATCCGCCGGATTTAAGGTAAAGAGCAGCGTTTTCGGAAGTCCGTATTTCTGCTTTTCTATATCATCCAGCATATCTGTCAGTGCCCTTACATTGACACAATTACCGATTGCCGCATAGCCGCCTGCCGGTCCTGCTATCTTACGAAGACGTGTGCTGGTGCTTCTCTTTGCACCAATATGAAGCTGCATGGTAAAATTACATTTTGCATAGAATCCCGCCAACGTTTTTAATATCCTTGATGAAAGATGTTTTTTATCACTTTCGCTCAATATCTTCCCCTGAAGAACTGCCTGAAATCTTTCCTCATTTCTTCCATCATCCGGGACATAGTCAAATCCATCATCCAGAGCATGGTCAGAATATCTGCACCCGGTTTCTACAAACTCCTGCAGACGCTTCTCAATAGCTTGTTCATACT
Source organism: Acetatifactor sp. (assembly GCA_045124375.1). Classification (GTDB taxonomy): domain Bacteria; phylum Bacillota; class Clostridia; order Lachnospirales; family Lachnospiraceae; genus Acetatifactor. The sequence continues at coordinate 20,127 of JBGVLR010000008.1, read as the reverse complement.
CCGTCAGACTGTTTATTTCCATGCCTGTCAGTCTCTTAAGCTTATCTACATAAGCCTTATTCACTGCAACAATGTCATCCCCTCTTAAAGACGGACATATTCCCTTGGATTTATCGAACAATGCTAATTCATCAATCAGGGATGCGCATGGCGCACAGTATTCTATATTAAATTTGTCCAGTATTTTACGGGCAGACAGTTTCTTAAGCTTTTCGTTTGCTTCCTCCCATACCGCTTTGGCCTCTTTCTCAAAAGGATAAATTTCCATTCCAAAGACCATATCAAATTCCATAACAGACCAGTCGAACAACGCATTTCCGACAAGCCTTGGCAGGCATCCGTACCACTTTTCGAACTTTTCGTAATCAGAAGCATTTCCGGTAATATACTTTTCCGGAACTCCCAGAATTCTCATAGCTCTGTGCTTATAGGGGTCAACACTGATCCAAAGCTCTGTGATATTATCAAACTTTCTGTCTGCATCGATATCGGCTACACAAAGGTGGTTGTGATAGTCAATGATAGGAAGCTTCGCTGCACACTCATGGTACAGTTTTTTTGCACACTCACTGATTAATATAAAATCTTTATCCACGGTCTCCTCCAAATAAATATGTTTACATTTAGTGGCTGCCCAAGCCTGAAATTAAATTTCTATTTCCAGCCCATCGTAGGCTACTTCCATACCATATCGTGCAGCAGCTTCACAAAGCTCTTCATGAGTCTTTTCTACCAAATGTCCGATATGGCTGACCATAATCCTGGTCCTCTCGTCCACTGCCCCCATTTCCGTTAACTTATCTGCCATTTCCCTACACCAGGTCAGATCCATGTGTTTTTCGGTAATCTGTTCATTCTCCTTTAGGGTGCAGTCAAGCACTACAAAATCAAAGCGTTCACCTGAAGCTTTGATATATTCCAGAGCATCCTCATGAAATCTTCCGGTATCAAATCCCCACAAGATACATTTGTCATCCTTGCGGATAATGTACAATGAGGATCCAAGCGCCTCATGGTGGTTCGCGCGCAGAGGCGTAACCTGATAGCCGATGATATCATAAGTCTGATAATGCTCTAAGTCGTGTACTGCTACGGAGAAATCGCAGGTCCTTATTCGGGTTCCATTCCTATATGCCTCTTCCTGCTTTTCGATGGATGCTTTCAGTGCACGACCGGATGCTTCCGGCACGTAGAAATCTACCCTGTCTATTCCCTGGGGCCTGCTGAGTATATCTGCTGTCAGAAAATGATCATGGTGAGCATGAGTAATCAGGATGTTCCTCACTTTTCGCATATCGAGACCTCTGTACGCGGTATGAGCAAAGGTGTCTACCGGATATTCAATTCCAAGACAGCCATCGATGACTGCCTGGGAACGGGTGCGGATGTCCTTTCCTCCATGCTGTCTTGCATACTCACAGACTCTGCAATAGCAGAAAATTTCCGGGATACCGCCTCCTGCACTTGTTCCGTAAAATTTTATCTTCATTGCCAGATTCCTCCCTGTTATTCCAATAGGATCACTGCGTTTTCGCCATCACCTGCTTATTGTTCCTGTAGGTGCTGGGAGAAACACCATATTTCCTCTTAAACACTTTAAAGAATGTATTTTCCGAACTGAATCCGCTGGCAGTTGCAATGTATCCGATATTCAACCTGGTATCATCCAGCAAGGTCAGCGCTTTTTGCAGACGCAGCTCCTCCAGATATTCGGAAAAAGTCTTATTCTGATAACTCTTGATCGCCTTGGCTATGGTTTTATCCGACAATCCGAATTCCTCCACCAGTGTGGTCATATAAAATTCAGGATCGCTGAAATGCTCCCTCATGTACTCCACGATTTGCCTTGGCACATCATTTTTGTTTTCTTCTTGTCTCTTAACCACCAGACTGCACAGTTCTTTTACAAAGCCGACGATTTTTGCCTCGATAGAAGCTATGTTGTCATCAGCGGAAAGCGCTGTCATATGCTCTTCGTAACGCAGCCTGTCTGCAATACTGTTAAGTACAGCAGACTGCATGAAGAATAGCTGCTCCACTACCGAATCCTTGTAAGAACCTCTGATCTTATCCCACTGGCTTCGGATCAGTTCTATGGCCTCTGTCTCATTACCGTTTAAAATCATATCTGTCAGTCGAATATTTTCTAAAAGATTCAGATCTCGCAGCCCATTCCCACTGTCCTCTTCCATTTCATCCTGAAAGATCAGCTTCCGTTCTCCGAAATATTTCATATTGGACCGGGTAAGCCGATACAGTTCTTTCAGATCCATCAGGGAACTGTGCTCCATGCTGACGGAAACCACACAGTCACACTCCCATTTTTCATTGGCAATGGCAATAAACCGGCTTAAAGTTTCCCGCCAGGATTTGCAGTCCCTGTTATCATCACAAAGCAACATAAAGAGATTGGGCTTTATTTTAGAGAAAAACGGAAAGGCAATTTTCTCCTGAACAAGCAGTTCCTTGACCTCGGTAGACAAAATATTCCATTCTGCATGAGTCAGATGAATGATCATCAGCCGAAAAGGCACCGGGAAATTCTCATGTCCCTGCAAAAATTCTTCCAGCTGCTTCCCATCCAATCCATTCAGTATCTGCTCCCGCATGAGCCAGTGAGCTACCTCCTGGCTCAGCTTCTCATGCTGTACCTCATAATGAATCGCGCTGTTGCCGATTTCCGTAATGGACTGCTCTATATATTCGTAAGGCGCCGCTTCATCATCATTAGAATGCTTTGTATATTTATCCAGAATGGAAATAATTCCCTTCAACGGTCTGGAGTTCTTATATGCCAATCCCACAGAAACTCCTACTGCCACGGTCAGAAGTATGACCAGGTACACAACTGCCATCATGATCAAATCTGTCAGCTGACCGATAAAATAGCTCAAAGGGATACTTACAGAAACTGCCAGATTGGCATTTTGGCTGACCACTTCAATATTACTGATATGTCCATTTACATGAATGCCATTTTCGTACAGGACCTCATTGGTAACCGGATTCACGAATGTGATATCAGCAATATTACGAAGTTCATCCAGTCCACACAAGTCATACAGCGTATCGACAGGAAATATAGTAATAAATGCCGGATTTCCCTGCTGATTCGCCCTTCTATACACATGCACATAAGGAATTCCCGTAAAATATCCATCTGTACTGTTATAAAACCGATCTGCAGCCAGAAAAGAATATTCATAGTCCGTAACAGTCAGTTCTTTCACCCAGTCCTCCAGCCTTCCGTACTTTTTGCCATGGAACTTTTGATAAGCATCCTGTGCTTCAATGGCATATACTGTGTCAGCAAATATTATGACTCCATTCTGAAAGCACAGCATGGGATTCTGTGCAAAGGATAAAAGCTTGGTCGAATCATTCATTTTCTGCTGCATTTCCCGAAATATGTAAAAGTCACCGGACTGGTAATCATCTTCCAGAGAACGGATATAAGTAAAGTACTGAAATGATCTCAAATCTATCACTGCACTTGTCAGGGATGAAATTTCCTGATCAAGAATATCCATGCCGTTTTCCATATTCTGATACGTATTGTTCTCTACATTCTTTTCCAGTACCCAGAAAGCTTTTAAGAAAAAAGGCACCATACATCCCAGAAACAGAACCATAAATAATAAGTATCCTCGCCAAAAATAAAAAAGCGACCTGTTTTTTCTCGGTTGTTTTGATATTTTCATTTGTCAGCACTCCCTATCTTTTTAATAGCATCATTCTAACATACGCTGCATTATTTGTCTAAATAATGTAATTTTCGGCAGGATACCAATTCTTTCCATTATAAGCGCTACACTTAGCCCTTTACCGCACCGATCATAACACCCTTAACAAAATGCTTCTGTACAAAAGGATATATGATCATAACCGGAACGATTGCAACAACGATCAGTGAGTACTTCAGAAGTTCTGAGACTCCCTGTACTGCCGTTACCTGAGAATCTACCAGCATTTCTGTTTCTACCTGATTGCTGACCAGAATATTTTTCAGGAAGATCTGCAGCGGATATAACTCCTTATCACTTAAATACATAAATGCATTGAAATAAGCATTCCAATGTGCGATTGCATAATACAGAGTGATAACCGCAATAACCGCACCGGACAAAGGCAATACCATCTTGATAAAATACTGTATATCACTGCAGCCATCAATCTGCGATGCTTCCAGCATTTCTTTCGGAATATTACTCTTAATGAAAGTTCTTGCAATGATCATATTATGTATGGATATTGCACCGGGTATCAGCATACACCACACGGTATTTAACATTTTCAGATCTCTGATCAACAGATAACCGGGTATCATACCACCGTTGAAGATCATAGTGAAGGTGAATATCATCATAATGGGGCCTTGACCGGGCATATCTGATCTGGAAAGAGGATATGCTGCCAACATTGTCATAACCAGGTTGATAACTGTTCCTGCTACCATATAGAATAAGGAGTTCCGATAACCAATCAATACGTCATTGGTACGAAATACTGCCTTATAACCTTCCAGCGATAAATCCACAGGAAAAAGCCATACCTTACCTGACATAACTGCACCGGGAGAAGAAAAGGAAGTTGATAATACAACAATCAGGGGATATAAAATAATCAATCCGATAATCAACATGGCGATGGTCAGGATAATTTCCAGTCTCTGATCGGCGCCAGAATGTTTTATTTTTTTACTTTTTGCTGCCATAATTGCCTCCTCACTTACCACAAACTACTGTCACTGACCTTTTTGGATATTTGGTTTACCATACAGATCAGGATTAAATTAATGATTGAATTGAACATATCGATGGCCGTTGAATAGGAGAAATTGGAGCCCGTTCCAAATGCTTTTTTGTACACATAAGTGGATATTACTTCACTGTAACTTAAATTCAGATTATTTTGAAGTAAGAATACTTTTTCAAAGCCAACCGTCATAACCTTTCCTGCATTGAGAATCAACATAATGATTGCTGTGGGCAAAATGGTAGGAATATCCACATAACGAACTCTCTGCAGTCTGGTAGCTCCATCAATCTGAGCCGCCTCATGCAGATCCTGATCACTGGCAGACAATGCCGCAATATACACAATAGAGTTAAAACCTGCATTCTGCCATGTACCGCTCCACACATACATATGTACAAAAGCAGATGGGATGCCGAAAAGATCTGTTGGTCTGGAACCGGTGATTGCCTGAGCAATGGTTCCATAAATACCCATAATAGGATTCAACATCTGGTTCATCATACCAATTAATACAACTACTGAAATAAAGTGAGGTATATATGTAATCGTCTGCACAGCTTTCTTAAGCTTCTGGTTTCTGAGACAGTTCAGGCTCAGTGCCAGTGTAATAGGAACAAAAAAATTCACCGCCAGAGAGTAAAGACTAACCCGCAGAGTATTGATCAGTGTTCGCTTGAAATTAGTGTCAGAGAAGAACTTTTGAAAATGCTTCATGCCTACCCATTCACTGTTCCAGATCCCGCCCTTGAAGGTATAGTCCCTAAATGCGATCTGCAGTCCCAGCATGGGATAATATTTAAACACAAGCAAATAGATAATCGGCAGCGCCAGTAAAAGATAAAGCTGTCTGGCTCTGTAAATTCTCTTCCAAAGCACCCTTCTACCGCTTATGGCTGCAGGATTATTCTTAGGATTATTGTTTTTTGATTTCATTAACAGTCTCCTTTTACCAAGATGGGAGTATTGTACTGAACAGTTGCTTCAGTACAGCACCCCCACCGTAAGTCAATTATTCATCTTGTTACTCACCAGCTTTTACTGGACATTTTCATAACCTTCCTGAGTCAATTCCAGATATCTGGACAGTCCGATCTTCTCCAGATCTTTCACATAGCTATCCCATTCTTTGTCAATATCAGATGCACCGGTACACCATGCTGCAATCTTTTCATTTACGTATGTCTGAAGAGAGTTAGCCAACTCAGTTGCTTCATCCTGTGTCTCTGCAGAATACTTAATCTTAGTAATGATTTCTTCCGGTCTTACCGCCTCATAGAAGTGAAGCTTATTTGCTACTTCATCAGTGCTTCCGCCAATTGCCAGACCTGCACCATAATAGCTTGCTACTACTTCTTCTGTTCTGAAAGAAGGATTCAGATTGTACCAATGGTTGTTCTGAAGTACGTTCCAGCAAGAATTGTCCTGATATTCCGTCCAATATGTTTCATGGCCTGCATAGTCAGTTGAAGCGAAATCAACCTTTGCATACGCATTATCAGCAGGGATATTCTCCACATAATCCCAGTTTTCGCCTTCTTTACCCCAACGGGATGTAATTGCCATATCTTCTCTTCCGAACAGGTCAAGAATCATAAATGCCAGTTCAGGATGTTCGCAGTTCTTGGTGATGAAACCACGGTTAGAAGGCATGTCAGCCTTGTAAGAAGAAGTACATACACCTTCAGGACCTGTCAGCGGCTCTAACAGAACCCAACCACCCTTGGATGCATGAGTGCTTAAAATAAAGGAATCAGAAGTATAGGAAAAGCATCCAACAAGCTGATCACCCTCAGCATTCATAATAGTCTTGAAGGAATCTGCATCCTGGGTAAAGGATACCGGATCCAGAAGGTTTTCTGTAGTCAGACTTCTTACATATTTGATACCTTCTTTAAATTCTTCTTCTGTCCATGGAACAGTAACCTGTCCATCCTTAACATCCAGATAATCGGAAGCAGTGTTGCATCTGATAAATGCATTCATCATAGCAGTAAAGAAAGTACCGCCGTTTTTATTAGGCTGGGTGAAATCAGATGCCAGTGCAGGGATTTCATCTGCTTTGCCGTTTCCGTTAGGATCCTGAGTCTTGAACGCATAGAGCATATCATAGAATTCTTCTGTGGTCTTCGGCTCTTCCAGATTCAATGCATCCAACCAGGGCTTATATACCCAGAGTCTTGAGTAGCAGGGACTTGTCAGGGTCTCATTATATTTCGGAACAGTATAAACATGTCCATCAGCGGTTCTGATGAGCTCAAGCAGGTCATATCCCTTACTCTCTTTTACTTTTTCAAAGCCGGCGGTGTAATAAAGGGAACTGTTCTCATAATAATCATCCAAAGGAACAATCATCTCATTCTCTGCCATCTCCAGGACAGTTGCATCATCCAGAGAAGCAATCAGAATATCAGGAAGGTCGTCACCGCCTGCTGCACACTGCAGTCTGATCTTATCCTTGATTTCACTACTTGGATACTCCACAAATTCCAAATCTACATTGGCAATTTCTTCAATCATAGCGGTCATATAGTTGGTGTCGAAATTCTCAACATTGGAGTTCTGCTGGATACCGATGGTAATGGTTACCTTCTCTTTTGCATAAGGCTCTGTTCCTATTTCATTTAAGATAGGATCATGCTCATATCCTGCTTCCTCTACTTGAGAAGCCTGTGACTCTGTGCCCTGTACTTCAGTGCTCTGACTCTCTGTGGAAGTCTGTGACTGCTCTGAAGACTGGTTTTTGGTTTCGCTGTTTCCACAGCCTGCCAGTAAAGATACTGACATGCATGCAGCCAGGAAAGCTGCTAATGCTTTTCTTTTCATAGCCTAATACCTCCTAGTTATTTTCAGCATCTGCTGTTATTTTTTGCACCTGCTTTCGGCTTTTACTTCCGTCTTTGCTGTCATTTTTTACTTTTTGCATTCGACTTTGGTCATTTCGCCTGTGCCGATGCCGTTGACTGCATTATGCATTATCTGTGCAAAAGTGGCAACTGGAAAAACCTGACGTTGCATGACACAGGCGAATATTTCTCAAAAAAGCGGTATGAAATTTAGGAATCAAGTGGATAATTCAGCATTTTGTCATTCTTTGCATGCTTTTTATACTGTTTTTATGTCATTTTAACATTTTTTGCCCAAGTACACATCCACAATATAAGCACATCCATTCTCCTGCGGCAGCACTTGACCCGTCCATTTCTGACCATCAACCAGGATTTCCATGTTCCCTTGCGTATCTCCTGTCTGATGATAGCGAACCTCATAGACGCATCCACGGAACTTTTTCATGATCGAACATTCCTTCCAGTCAGGAGGCAGACAGGGCTCAAGCTTCATCCCTTCCAAACAGGGTTTTAATCCATAGACGTAACGGATCAGAGAATTTACTACCCAGGCGGTAGTGGCTGTACGCCAGCTTTGTCCAGGAGTTCCCTCTCGGTAACCGCTTTCCGGTCCGTGATAGAAGTTATAAAGGATATAGGGTTCTCCATAAGTGACTGCCCATTTATGGTTCCAGGGCAGAATCTTCTCCAAAGTCATCTGCAGCTTGTCGGGACGATTCATGATACACTCCACAGCAAGCTTCCATGCCATGGGATGCAGATAAACTGCCTGATTGATCAGGGTACCCAGCGGGCGCATGGTCATATTGCCCACATTAGGATCGCACTCTGTATAACCGGGATTGTTCACCAGAGTACCCAGCGGTGTCTCCAGATTCTCATCTACTTTTTTCATAATGCTTTCCAGTTTATCTCTGGGAGCAATCTGTGCAAATACTGCCCACAGCTGTGGATTCAGATACATCTTTCCTTCTTTGCTTTCCCGTGAACCAATCTTCTCCCCAAGATCATTAATGGCAGTGATGTAATATTCCCCATCATAACCATACTCTTCAATCAGTCGGCGCATCTCCTCGCCCATAGCTTCGTGCTTATCGATAAGCTCTTTACTCTCTCCGTGAAGCTTTGCAAGCTCCATGAACATCCTGTTTGCTCTGTACCAGGCAATGGAAAGCCACACGCTGATACCTTTTCCTTCAAGTCCTGCATAATTCATTCCGTCATTCCAGTCTCCGCCCCATATCTTAATCAGGCCATTCATCCCCTTAAACTCATACAGATATTGCACTGCCCGGCGCAGATGTTCTAATACAACAGCTTTCGTTCCATCATTAAAAGGCACTTCCTCATCCAGCAAAGTAATATCTCCCAGTTCCATGATGATAGCGTAGGCTGTAAATGTGATCCATACAGCACAATCAGAAAAATTATTGGCTTTAATCTGACCGTCAATAAAAGTCCGCGGAGCATAACCATTGGAATATTGATAGGAAAGAATCCGTACAAAGCGTTTCCATGCTTCTTCCGGCTGGAATGAAGAATAGCATTCTGTATCACTTGCCAGGTCTCGATAACCATTATGACGCACTCTTGCCCAACGGGATCCCATATTGGTAGAATACTTATAAAAACCATTAAAAGCGAGATTCAGCTTCTTATCCGGTGTCTTTATGGTTACACCATCTATCTGACGCAGTTTCAGTTCCCGAGTCTGCTCCAAAAGCTTCTGCGGCATTCCTTTTTCCAAAGAGCAGAGGCATTTTCTCAGATCTTCCTTATCCTTTGCATGTCCTATCTGAAAGCAGATTGTCTTACATTCACCCGATGCCAGCTCACAGGCACATTCCAATGCATAGCAGAGCTTTTCCACACAAGCATCAGAATTCGTGCATCCGCCATGCTCACAGAGGGCCTCCGGCGCATCCTTGGTTCCATATGTTCCGATAAAAGCATTTTTACGTCCATCGAAACCGATGATCTCACCATCGCTGCTCATATAGCCATAGGTAAGTCCAGGCTTTTTCGGACCGATTTTACCGATGATCCTGGTACACAGGGCACGGTTCTCTTTGTCAAACTCTGCCGAATCACTGTTATATCCCTGGGGACGATAAACATGATCTGTTTCTGTGGCACAATAGCCAATCACACTTAATTTTGCCGCATCCTTACGCTTATTCTTTATTTTGACGATCCACTGCTCAAAGTCTCCCTCTGCCGGAACAAAGATCGTATATTCACTTTCAATCCCTGCTGTTTCACAGGTGATCACCGAATATCCCAGACCATGCCTGCATTCATACGCATCATATTGTAAGCTCATAGGCAGTCCGTTTGCCGTATGCCATGTGCCCGACTGCTTATCACAGATATACACACATCTGTCAGAAACAAGAAATACTCTGTTTCCCATGGAATCCTGACAGATTCCCTCGCCATACGCTACCTGGGAGGCAAACCCGTTATAAGTGTCGTTGAAATAATAGTTGTACCAATGTCTTGGAGTTTTGCGCTCTGTAATCACATATTCCCTGCCATCCTCAGAAAAATGACCATATTCCTTATATTCCATGTTCTTTTTCTCTCCTAAATACATATTTTTGCAGTTGCTTAGTACCGGCTTTATAATCCTGTAACTTTCCCGGTCCTTTCCAGCAGATCCCGGATATCCATCTTTTTATCTCCCGTATGCCAGCCCTGCCAGTATCCCTGTTCCAGAACCTTTCGTTCTTCCAGAATTGTTTCCAGGCTGCCGATTGCTTCCCTTGCACTTTCTCTTGTCTGTCCTTCATTCATATATTCATAGCAGTAAAGGCACCAGCGTGTCAGCTGAAGCATATAAGAGGTTTGTAATTTCAGGAATTTACGCAAGTAATCCACACTTTCCGCCGGCAGGAGCGCTTCTGCCTCTTCTATTTTCTTTAACAATCCGGCAAAGCGTTTTTCACTTTCCTTTAAGCGCGGTATCTTTTCTTCAACATTTTCAATATAAGACATTTCTTTCAGAGTACTGAGTCCGATTCTTCTCAGTACACCGTCGGTGGCCGGATATTCCGGGTAAGGAATCTCTCCATAATCATGATAATAAAAACCATGCTTATCACATAATTTCAGTTCTTCTTCCGTTCCCATATCCCAGATTGCAAGATAATACTCTTTATACAGCTTTTCTGCAAGATCGGCTGATTTCCCGAAATTTGCCTTCAAAACGCGTTGAAGAATTTCTTCTATTTCAAAGCCTTCCGGATTTTTCAGTATTTCTGCATTTACCCATGCCGAAAAATGAAGGGGACGCAAATTGGAAACGTTAAGGATGGAATAATAAAGAGAATCATACTCCAACGCTTTCTTATAAGAAAATTTCATTTTCTGTAAATCACATCCCTCTGCAAGGTGAGGTCCCTCTCCCCAGAATCCCACATGGTAATAAATACCATACTTTCGGCCGTGCTTACGATTTACACGATAGAAATCATCCCCAAACATCTGTGTACAACCGATATCACTGAAGATAACAATTGTTTTCTCCGGAATCTTCAGATAATCCAATCCATATAACTGGGCTCCTTCCATCCAGAGCGTTGCTGTGGAAAAAAATTCCTCGCTGTCCAGCGTTTCACAGACAATTCTGTACTGGGTTTCTATAGCATCTGTCAAAATTCTGCCTCTCTCCTCCGGAAGTACGGAAATACTGCTGTCTGTCTTCCATACTGCCTGATCGGCCTTCCCCCTAAGCCCAAGCTGCCAGATTACATGATCCTTATATGCAGCCCACTTTTGCGCATAATAGCGCCAGATTTCTTCCATGCGAGCCCTGTTTTGAATGAAGGATACCACTTCTCCTTCTGTTCCGTATTTTTTCATATAAGCATCTGCTGCAAAGTACGACACTCCCATGGGTTCCACATGATGTTGGGAAATATACAGACCGCGTCTGCATACTGCCTTGATCAGTTCTTCCTCCGCAGGATTGTCAATGTCGATAAAGGACGAAGGAATGATCAGATTGATTTCCAGACGCAGTGCGGTCTCCAGAATCGTGTCAAGTACCGCCGGATTCATGACATTCCGGTAAAAACGATAATCAATGTTGCGCTTACCATGTTCCCCTGTAAAATCAGACAACAGATCCTCATCATTTAAGAACCAACCGCGGAAACGCACCTTCCGGGGCCCTGAGAACAAGCACATATCTTCTACATTCAATCGTTCCTTCTTTTGTAGTGTCAGATCATTCATACGATACATGGGGTTCACACCAAGTACCTTACCGGAAAAAGCATAAATGCCGAATACTGTTCCCAGAGTATCATAGCCGGCAATAGTGACCTGTCCATCCTTTACTTGAATCATATAGGCTTCCGGTTCCCACGCTACATTGTCCGCATGTAACCCGGTATGGTCTTTCAGTTCCTGTTCCACCTCAGTAAATGACTGGGTTTGTCCGGCAAAATTCAGGATATGAATTACGTGAGCAGCATGTCCGCCTAAACTGTCTGTTTCCGCTCCATTCTGTACCATCATCGTCACTTCCATATCCCCGGATAATATTCTCAAATCCTTCTGCAAATCCTTCGCCGCCAGAACAATCGGTTCATCTCCACTCTTTTCCAGTATAATGGAAATGCCTTTTTCCCATTTGCTTTCTAGCTTTTCCATGTTCTTCCTCCTTTTCAGCCCTCCACATCTTCTAATATGAGCACCATCCGACGATGACGAATGGTGCTCATTTTGTTAGACTGTAACAGTTCAGACGCGCCATTCGCAAAGCATCGCAGATGCTTTTGGTCGCAGCCTGCGGCGCTCTCCATCGCTTCGCGACTATTTTTGCTCATAATCTGGCGCTCAGTACATCGTTATGGATCTCAGTAACCTTTACGTCGGTAATATAGAGATCACCGCCGTAGGTAAAAAAGCCGGGGTTATCAGAGGTAACGCCATCCACCTCTCGCTGAGGAGCAACCGCACAAAGAACATCATTACAGCAAATATAATTGTAGCCTTTATAGCTGATTATCTTCAGTTTAACAGTATCTCCTTTTGCAGGATAGTAAGAAAGGTCCCACGTACCTTGGAGCGTCTTATTTGTAGGTCTGTACTTAAATGTAGATTCCGTATCTACAAGTTTTATGTGGCTGCTGTTGTACATACAGCCGTCGGCCTCATTGATACCTGCATAAAAGTTATTTGCCAGACCGAACTCGCCTTCGGTATCAAAGTTAACGATTACATTTGCTTCAAAAATATAGTCCAGGGTACCGGTAGCAGGTGTGGTAATGAATGCATCAGCATTGGCAGAGCTGAATCTCAAGACATTGCCATAGCCGTCAAGTGTAACAACTTCTCCGATCATGGATCTCAAAGAGGTATCACTAACACCATAACCGAAAGAAGCGCCATTTCCTATATAGCCCTTTTGCCAGCCGTCAGGAAGTTCTCCTACAACTGTATCTTCAAAGTCAGTCTGATAAAGTACTTCACCTATTGGCAAACTGCTTTCATCAAAAGCAGCACCTTCAGGAAAACGGCCGCTTACCTCTGAATCGTCTTCATCAGAATCGCCTTCATCAGAATCGTCTTTCGCTATGAGTTCTTTGACGGAAATATCCGTAATGTCCAGGTACATATCTGATTTACCACAGTTAAAGATTCCGCAAAGGCTTTTTCCTTCTGTAGTAAATGCAGAGCTTACATATGCCACATAATTACCGTCAATATAATAATAATTCACACCATTATAAACATAAACAGTAAGTGTTATCTCGTCACCGGCGCCGGGTGCTGTATAATCCCAATCCGGCTCATAGTACTTAGCAGCATTTTCACCACTTATTTTCTCAGGCTTATTCCAGGTATAAATGGATGTCTTATTTTGGGTTACACGGGCATGTCCCGCTGCACAGACAACAAACATAGTTCCGCCGGTACTTTTTGTATATCTATAATCAATATTTGTGATAAGGCCAAAGGAACCGTTAATTGCATCAGGATTGTCGTTTACGATAAAAGTAGCTTCAAACTTGTAATTAGAGGACGGCAGTTCAGGCAAGAGGATAATACCATCGCCTCCGTTAGAAACAAAAGAGATTGCATCACCGGAAGAAACAGTAGCGGAAGGAGTACAATCATCGACTCTCCACCAACTCCACTTTTTCAAGGGTTTTCCGTAGCTCCATGCGTCTGCACTCTGAGACCAGTCATCAGATTCGTGATAGGGAATAGCTGTTCCTTCAGCAAGTGTAGTATCAATAAGATCATCACCTACAACAAAACCATATTTTTGCAGTTCTGAAGGTACATCTGAAGATGCTGCTGTGGATGCACTTACATCCAATGGTATGGAAACCAGTAACATGACTGCTGCCAGCAACTTTGCAATGTTTGTTTTCACATTTAACATAGTCTTTTTGTCCTTTCATAATAATAATTCTTTCATAATAATAATTGATGTACGCACATTAATTGTATTATTATTTATCTGTGCAAAAGTAACAACAGGACAAATTAGGCCCTGCATGATATAGGGGAAATTATCTTCAAAATATGGAATGAATTTTAAGAATCAAGTGGAAAATTCGGCATTTTGACATTTTAGCAAGTTTTTTGTATTATTTTTGCGTTATTTTTGCTGTAATACACCTGACCAATAATTCAGAGGGAGTCATAACCTTTTATTAGATATGACTCCCTCTGAATAACTATTTACTGATATTACTTTACTTTTAAACTATTTTATTTCTTCGGAACACGAAAATACTGATTGATTCCGCACTAATTGGCGTTACTTGCCGTAATCTTCACCTTGCTCCACAGATTACTGATAATCTTACGTGTTTCGGCGTTGTATACGAATACCTCGTCCTTGTCATATCCCATTCTGGGCAGATATGCATTAATTCCCTCAAAGTCACCGCCCTCACCGGAAAGGTCTTCCATAACCTCCTGATTTGGCGATGTGTAGCCTACATAACCGGAGTTATCGTAAGCAATTTCGTAGGAGCATACAAAATTGATAAATTCATGTGCCAGTTCAGGGTTCTCTGCATTGGCGGGAATGACCATGGAATCAAACCAGAGATTTGTCCCCTGCTCAGGCATGTAGAAGCCCATGTTTTCATTCTCACTCATGATATATGCGGCATCACCGGAATAACACAACCCCAATGCTTTTCTGCCCTGGGCCATGTTGTCGATGATTTCATCGGTTACGATCTCCGGCTCCATTGTGGTCACACACTGAACCAGCCAGTCGTAAGCAGCCTGCAGTTCATCTGTATCTTCCGTGTTCATGGAGTAGCCCAGTGCTTTCAACGCCATCATGAAAGAATCCCTCTCGGAATCGTACAGGTATATATCGTTCTTGTACTTTTCATCCAGGAAAATATTAAAGCCTTCCTTTTCCAGATCTTCCGGGCTGACTTTGGTCTTGTCATATACGATACCTACCGTGCCCCAGAAATACGGAACAGAATATTCATTTTCCGCATCATAAGGCTGGCTCTTTACCGCATCCAAAAGTACATCCATGCAATCTAGGTTTGACTGATCCAGAGGCTGCAGATATCCCTCCTCTGTCAGTCTTTGGATCATATAGTCACTGGGAATGATAACATCATACGCTTCCCCATTGGCTACCTTAATATACATCTGCTCGTTGGAGTCAAAGTTCTCCATGACTACCACGGCACCTGTCTGTGCTTCAAACTCCGGCACGACCTCTTCCCCGATATACTCACCCGGCATATAAACGTACAGGGTCTGTCCTGAATAAGGCAGGTCCGAAGTTTCCTTATTCATATTTACCAGCAGAACAATGCCTAAAATGGCGCAAACAGCCACTGCACCCGGCAGCACCAGACTCTTCTTTCCAATCTCTGCCTTCTTTTCACGCTTTTCTAGGAAGATCGGCGCAATATTGATAATGAGCAGTACCGCCGTAATGATCACTACCACCAGCGTAGATATGGCATTGATACTGGGATTGATACGCTTACTCATGGTATAGACCATAATGCTCAGGTTCTTCACACCGCTGCCCGTTACGAAGTAAGAGATAATAAAGTCGTCCACGGACATGGTAAATGCGATCAACGCACCGGAGATGATACCCGGTGTGATCTGAGGCACAATTACCTTCGTCAATGCCTGCCAGGGCGTTGCTCCCAGATCCATGGCCGCATCTGCCAGATTCGGATCCAGAGAACGTATCTTTGGCATGACAGACAGCATAACATAAGGAATACAAAACGCAATGTGGGCAAGCAGCATGGTCACGTAGCCCTTTTCAATCTGGAACGTGATGAAAAGCAGCATAAACCCGATAGCCGTCACGATTTCCGGATTCATAAGCGGCAGATTGTTGACCTGCTCCATGACATCACGGACGATCTTCTTTGATTTACTCAAGCCAATGGCTGCTATTGTTCCCGCTACCGTAGAGATAAAAGTGGCAAGGAGCGCAATGCTAAAGGTGGTGTACAGCGCCTCCATCATATCCCTTGACTCCAACATATGCTTATACCAGCGCAGAGAAAATCCGGTAAAGGCCGTCAGAGACTTTCCTTCATTAAAGGAGAATACGATCATATAAATAATCGGAAGGTAGAAAAATATAAGCATCAAAATCATCAATGTCCTTCCAATCGGACGCTTTCCTTTTTTCATCCTGATTACTTCTCCTTTCCACCCTGATTTTTAATTTCCACTTTTTTAACCGCCATCATCAGAAGCATCATAATGACTGCCATGATCATGGAAATCGCACTTCCGAAGTTCCATTCTCCCACGGTAATAAACTGATTCTCAATCATATTACCGATGAGGAAATACTGTCCGCCGCCCAGCAGCTTCGGGATAAAGAAGGAGCTGACGGCCGGCAGAAATACCAGCGTAATTCCATTGATAACACCCGGCAGCGACAACGGCAATGTTACCCGTCTGAACGTCTGTACCGGATTGGCCCCCAGGTCGGCTGCTGCCTCCAGCAGGGAATGATCCATCTTACACAGAGAGGTATTGATCTGCAAAATCATGAACGGCAGGAAGTTATATACCATGCCCAAAAGAACAGCACCTTCTGTATACAACAGTTCCACCTCTCCAAATCCCAGAAAGCTGAGTATCTGCTGAATCAGACCGCCCTCACTGAGCAGGCCGATCCATGCATACGTCCTTACCAGCATGTTGATCCACATAGGAATGGTAATACACAATACAAGGATATTCTGCAGCCTTTCAGAGCTGCGTGCAATAAAATATGCCACAGGATACCCTATCAACAGGCAGATGATCGTTGTTTTAACCGCAATTATCATGGAGCGCCACAAGATCAATAAAAAGTCCGGGTCAGTAAAGAACTTTACATAGTGCTCCAGCGTAAAGGAAAAGGAAATAATGCTGTTGCCGTGCTCCGTAAAGGAATACAGTGCAATCAGAGCCATAGGCAGTATCAGCATCATTGCCGCCCATACAATATACGGAATTGCTAACTGTGAAAATTTCTTCATTTAATATACCATCCTTGACATAACATGAATATCTTCCGGGAAGAATGTCAGTCCGACCTCCTGACCTACTTCCGTATAATCCGTCGTGTGAATCTTAAATTCACGCCCTGTGGTAGAGAATGTAATCTTGTAAACGCCTTCTTTTACATTCTCCGGCTCAAAGTCATAATCTACACTGATATCAATGCTCTGCTCTTCATTGCTCAGCTTCCAGCCCTGGGCATTGGCCCAGGTCTTAAGATCCGTATCTAACGCCTGTGACTCCTGAATTTCATCAACTGTCTTAAAGAAGTTAAACGCCATGATTGCCTCATTTGCCTTTTCATTTTTTACAAAAGGCTGATTTACGACAAAAATCGTGCGCTCAATACTGGTTCCGTTGGCTGTTGAGAAAGTAACCGGATACTGACCAATCTCCTCCTGCACATCATATTCGATTCTGGCAATGGAAATATACTCGTCCGTCTCCGGGTTCCATGCCTGGGCATTGGAAAGCGCGATGATTTCCTTGTCATCCAGCTTCTTTACATCCTCAAGATCCACATAGAAATCACTGGCGCTGATCTTTTCTTTTCCATTTTCACCTGTCACATCATGATTACGGATCACACGCATGTTAACGGATACACTGGTACCGGGCACCGTCTCTACGATGATCTCATAATGCACACCCTTGAACAGGACACTTAAAACCTCACCTGTCATTTTGCCCTTTTCCACAGGCACGATGTCGATATCCTCAGGACGGATAACAACATCTACCGGCTCGTTGGGCTTATATCCGAAGTCAACACAGTCAAAGGTAATATCATCAAACCGAACTTTATAATCTTCCAGCATCACACCTGGCAGAATATTACTTTCCCCGATAAAGTTGGCAACATATCTGTTGGCAGGCTCGTTATAAATTTCTTCCGGCGTACCTACCTGCAAAATCTCACCGCTCTTCATAACCACGATCTCATCCGACATGGTAAGCGCTTCTTCCTGGTCATGTGTGACAAAAATAAACGTAATTCCGACTTCCTGCTGAATACGCTTCAGTTCGTACTGCATTTCTTTCCTGAGTTTTAAGTCCAGAGCTGCCAGCGGCTCATCCAGAAGAAGTACTTTCGGTTCATTGACAAGCGCTCTGGCAATGGCCACACGCTGCTGCTGTCCGCCGGACAACAAGGTAGTATTCTTATTTTCATACCCCTCCAGACCGATCAGCTTTAACATCTTCATGACCTTCTGATCGATAACGTCCTTACTCATTTTCTTGATTTTCAGGCCGAATGCAATATTCTCATATACACTGAGATGCGGAAAAAGCGCATATTTCTGGAAAACAGTATTCAACTCTCTCTCATAAGGAGGTTTCTGACTGATTTCTTCTCCGTCAAAGATGACACTTCCTTCATCCTGCTCCAGAAATCCGCCCAGGATCCTTAAAAGTGTAGTCTTACCACAACCGCTGGGCCCCAGCAAAGTGACAAATTCCTTTTCATAAATATCAAGATTCACGCCTTTTAAGACGATCTGTCCGTCAAAATTCTTTACAATGTTGCGAAATTCAATCAGCTTCTTTTTCTCCATCTCATCTTCTCCTGTAACTCTAGAATGTAGGCGGTGTGGTAATCCACAATATCTTTGCCTCACTGCTCCCATGATTATATAAATAATGGCTCTTCGTTCCGTCCAGATAAAAAGTATCCTGCGCTTTCAGTTTATACTTCTTATTTTCCCGGACCAAAGTCACATTCCCCTTTAAAACATATCCAAATTCCTCGCCTGGGTGCGCCGACAGAATATGGCTCTTTTTTCGTGGCTGAATCGTCAACAGAATAGGCTCCATCTGATTCTTCTGAGCATTTGGGATGACCCACTCGATTTTGTAATCTTCCTGCTCATCCACAAAGAAATCCTGGGTAGAAAAGACAATCTTCTGCTCCGGCTCCTCATGGAAAAATTCCGACAGATTCGTTCCGAGGGCCTCCAGGATGTCCTCCAGCGTAGAAATGCTTGGGGTGGTCAGATTACGTTCCACCTGGGATAAAAATCCTTTTGTCAATTCACTTCTGGAAGCCAGGTCACCAAGCGTCAAACCGTTTTGCAAACGCAGATCCTTCAGCTTTTTACCGATATCCACAATAGCACCTCCTGTTTGTCAGTGTACTTTCCCGTATCGTCTTGTGTTATCTAATACTAAACTTTTTTTTAAAAGTTAGCGAACATCTTATATTATACATATATGTGTATTTATTGCAATAGGTTTGGGGAAATTTGTAGAAATATATCGTTACCGGTGTTTGGGCAAAATGAAAGATGGAATATCACATAATCGAAATCCTCACCGTGATATTCCAAAAAAATATCCGATTCCGCGGCTTGCACCTGTTATAATTGCTGTTTTTCTCATTTATTGTTTTCTTCCAAAAACTCTCTGTAATATTTAAAATAAATATCAGAATCCCGCACAACATATTCGGTAGGTTTCCCGGCACGTATCAGATCCCCGCGCAGTTACCGCACACCACACAAACTTTATTTTCATCCACTTTCCGTTTTCGATGATCTGCTTTGGAAATGCCGGATTTGCAAAGGACATTCTTCCAAACAGCATGTGATCGCACAGACCTTCTTCTACAGCTCCAGCCGCATAAAGAAGCCGGATAGACCTTTAAATTAATTAATTCCCCCTATTGCGTATTTTAAAGAACCATCCAAAATAAATTTTCTGGTAAAGTATCGTGTGCGTAATGGTTTTTGTAATGCGGGGGATGGTAAAATGTCCGCATAAGATAGGAAAAAGTATTCAAAATTTGGTAACTATTCAGGACACCCCTTAACCGAAAATAATATCGGGGTTACCTGATAGTCCGCTTCGGATTGCCTAATTCCATGCTTACGAGCAGTTCCGATGTATGACATTATTGTAAGATATTCCTGTGCACCTTCCATAGAACGGAAGCATCCCGATACCTTAGTTTTTACTTTTACCATTCGGATATCACGTTCCGCCTGGTTATTATCGA
>JBGVLR010000007.1:0-56763 GCA_045124375.1 Acetatifactor sp. | reverse complement strand
GGCGGAAATAGCCCTCTGTCTGGGGTCAAGAACGGCTTCCTGATGCACTTTTGAAAAAATCTACAGCAATATATTCAATTTTCAAGGATCATATCGAAAAAGGGCGTTAAGCTTTTACCCTTTTGTCGCTCAAATCATTATTATCAGCTTGTAAGTAATATCAGGAAATTTAAAGGTGCTGACGGGCAGGAAGCTGCCACGGGAAAAAATCATGTGAAGAAAACCATCGATATAAATAGCGATACAGATCAATGGGAGGACGTCCTTTACGGTTTTGCACATTATTCGGGCAGCACAATGGAACGCGATTCCAAGGGTTGGGGGTCTTTAAAATACGAAAGCAATACAATGAGAAATGACATTATTCTCTCAAAAGTTGCATACGATGATGAATATGTATATTTTATGGTAGAAACAGTTGATGATATTACAGATGCATCCGACCCGGCATGGATGAGATTACTTATAGATACAGATTTTACAGATACATCTCAGAACTGGGAGGGATTTGAATATATTGTTAACAGAGTAGCTCCGGACGGAACGGAAGCTGTCATTGAGCGGTCTGTCGGTGACTGGAATTTTACACGGTGCGGAACAGCTTCGTTTTCTGTAAAAGGTAATCGCTTACAGATTGCGGTGCCGCGCTCGGTGCTGGAGATGCCGGAAGGTGGAAATGTGCCCTCCTTTAATTTTAAATGGGCAGATAATACAAGGGTGGATGATTCACCAGATGATAGCGGTGATATTCTTGATTTTTATCAGTACGGAGATGTTGCGCCGGGCGGACGATTTATGTTTGCATTTCGCGTGGAGGAAGATGGACCCAAATGGATATGGTAGAAAGAAAAATTTGAGATAAAACCCTAAATTTTTCCTGGCTAAACTTGAAAGGCTCGCGCCCTTCGTAAATGCGCGGGCTCTTCCGCTTCATCGGAAATTACTTCCAGCGTCCTTCCTTTTAACCTCTTGATTCCTTATGGGCAGACTATAACCTACGGAGAAATTGCACACAGAATTGCAAAGCAAAACGGACTTTCCAAAATGTCCGCACAGGCGGTTGGCGGTGCTGTAGGACATAATCCAATTTCCATTATCGTGCCCTGCCACAGAGTGGTAGGCTCCGGTGGAAGTCTGACCGGATATGCGGGCGGAATTGATAAAAAGAAAAAGCTGCTTGCTCTGGAACGGCAATAAAATGAAATCGTTAAACCTGTTACCATTCAGCCATCGCTGCAGCAGATAAAAATTTTACTTTATTTGATTTTATATGCCGATAATGCCTATTTTAGATGGATTCTGGCATATAGATGCTTCATTTTGTCCGATACTATCTGCCCCAAAAGCCTCTTCGAGGGAAAAAACGGCATATAGATATGTCGATTTGTTCGATTCTATCTGCCACAAATTCCTTTTGTGGAGTAAAATCGGCATATAGATATGTCGATTTTTCCGATTCTATCTGCCTTAAATTCCTTTTATTGAAGATTTCGACAGATAATTTCTTTACTTTTTCCGTTTCTATCTGCTCAATAAAACATCATTATTACTGTTTGAATATCCTTTTTGGACAATCCAAACAGATTTTTCTCTAAATATCCAATGCTCGGCCTATGTAATTTTACAGTCCAGCCATAGCCCGTATGACGGGCGAATCATGCTTGCATGAATGAGCACATTGTACGGGCTATGAGCAGAGCGCCTGCTTATGAGCAAAGACTGCGAAGCAGCGGAAAGCGCCGCAGGCTGCAGCTAAAAGCATCTTCGATGCTTTGGGAATGGCGTGGGCTGAACAGTAACTTAAACTTTAAAATCCACTTTAAAATCTCCTAAAATTTCCTGGTTCTTTCCAATGTTAGTTGAAAACAGGTGATTTTTATGAACAAATGTGGTATACTGTAGTTAATTGATTATTTATGCTATGGAGATACTGCATATGGATGAATTCATTAAGCTTTTGGATCCGAACCTGGATTATATATGTCATGAAATTATTGGGGACACCATCGTTATTCACGTTGCTTCCAATAAAGAAGAAGTTATATGTCCTTATTGCGGGTGTGCTTCTTCTAAAAAACATAGTGTTTATGAACGCAGTTTTCAGGACCTTCCTGTCATGGGTATGAAAAGCAGAATCGTCCTGAGCAACAGGAAAATGTTCTGTACAAATCCTGAGTGCAGTCGCACCACGTTTGCAGAGCCCTTTTCCTTTATAAGGCCAAAAGCAAAAAAGAGCAACAGACTCCTGGACAAGATTGTGGATGTTTCCTTGAATGTCAGTTCCCTGAATGCGTCTGATATTTTGAAAAATGGGATTGTGGATGTGGGGAAAAGTACCATCTGCAATCTCTTAAAAAAAAGATACACCCCTTCCAGATAAAGAAAAAATCACTAAGGTATGTATAGATGATTTTGCTTTTAAAAAGAGACATACATATGGGACCATTATGATAGATATTGATACACACAGAATTATTGACCTGCTCCCAACGCGCGAGATTGGGGACGTTGCAGAGTGGCTGTCCTCTTTTCCCAATCTTGAGATTGTCTCTCGCGATGGATCGGTATCTTATAACAATGCCGTGAAACAGGCGAATGCAAATATAATACAGATCAGTGACCGTTTCCATTTGTTGAAAGGGTTAACGGATGCCGCTAAAACAGTGATCACTTCTCTGGTAGCTGCTAATATAGGGATTCCTGTGTCTGCATCCCATTATGACGGAAAAGAGACTGCTGATTATTGGGAAAAAGAGTCTGGAAAAGAAGATTTCCCGACCAGAGAGCATAATGCGAACTGCGAAAAAAAGAAAAGAACAATTGAAAAGGTTCTGGAATTGACGGAACAGGGGTGGACGCGTACAGAGATTGCAGCGGAGATAGGAATCGCTTATACTACGGTAAAGAGATACCAATCCCCGGATTTTTCACCTGTGAGCGGCAAGTACAACACAACCGGATACAGTAAAATCAAGCCATACGCTGAAAAGATAAAACAGATGTTAGAGGAGGGGCACACTTTCCGCCAGATAGAGGAAGCCATAAAGCAAGATGGCTATGATGGGGCATCTTCAACGATTCGGATGTACACGACCCGTGAACGTAAACTCATGAAAGAGGCGAAAGGAGACAGTGTGGAACCTGTGGAAAAAATAGAGCGGAAATGGCTGATAAGCCTTTTATATAAACCGGTTGACAAAGTAAAAAATATATCCCAGGAACAGCTTGATAAAGTGATTGAAAAATATCCGCTCATCGGCGAAGTACACGACATCGTAAAAACTTTTAAGAGTACCCTGTTCTCCAAGAAACCGGAGGAATTAGAAAAATGGATGGAAGAAGCAGAAAGACTGGGGCTGGAGCAGATTAACAGTTTTGTGAACGGACTGCGGAGAGATATCGACGCTGTAAAAAATGCAATTGAGCTGGATTATAATAATGGACTTGCGGAAGGGAGCGTCAATAAGTTAAAGGTAGTGAAACGGATCATGTATGGCCGCAACAGCTTTGAATTACTGAAAGGGAAGCTATTGCGGCTTGAATTAAGACACAAAATCAACTAACATTGGAAAGAACCAAAAAGTCCTTGATTTTTACTGTAGTGTCTAGTATAGTTAAGGGAGATTATTTACCAAGAGAAGGAAGCGGCACACGGTACGCTTTATGGAGGAAGAGAATGGCAGAGATGGTAAATGTGGCTGTAGACGCTATGGGCGGTGACAATGCGCCCATGGAAATCGTCAAGGGAGCAGTAGAGGCAATCAACCAGGACAAGCGTGTGAAAGTGTATCTGGTAGGAAGAGAAGCCGATATCAAGCAGGAACTGCAGAAGTATACTTATGATGCAGCCCGGTTGGAAATTGTACATGCACAGGAAGTGATTGAGACCGCGGAGCCTCCCGTCAACGCAATCCGCAAGAAGAAGGATTCTTCTATTGTAAAGGGAATGCAGCTTGTGAAGGAAGGAACCTGTGATGCATTTGTATCAGCAGGAAGTTCCGGCGCGGTTCTGGTAGGCGGTCAGGTTATCGTAGGCAGGATCAAAGGTGTGGAGAGACCACCCCTCGCTCCGGTAATTCCTACAGAGAAAGGTGCAAGTATTTTAATTGACTGCGGCGCAAATGTTGACGCAAGACCCTCTCATCTGGTACAATTTGCCAAGATGGGCAGCATTTACATGGAAAATGTAATGGGTGTCAAGAATCCGAGAGTTGCAATCGTGAATATCGGTGCAGAGGAAGAGAAGGGCAATGCTCTTGTGAAAGAGACTTTCCCTCTTTTAAAGGAGTGCAAAGATATCAACTTTATCGGCAGTATCGAAGCGAGAGATATCCCCACCGGATATGCGGATGTTATTGTGTGCGAAGCTTTTGCAGGCAATATCGTACTGAAGCTGTATGAAGGTGTCGCTGCTACTCTGTTAAAGCAGGTGAAGGCAGGACTCATGACGAGCCTTCGCAGTAAGATCGGTGCTTTGCTGATCAAGCCTGCTCTGAAGCAGACGTTAAAGACATTTTCCTTGGAAGAGTACGGCGGAGCTCCTTTGCTTGGACTGAATGGTCTGGTTGTTAAGACCCACGGAAGCAGCAAGGCTGTGGAAGTCAAGAATTCTATCCTGCAGTGCATTGCATTTAAGGAACAGAAGATAAATCAAAAAATTAAAGAAAAAATTTGCGTAGAAAGCTAGGAAAGAAGGAACAGTTATGGTATTTGAGAAATTAAAACAGATTATTGCAGATGTGCTTAATGTAGATCCTGATGAGATCACAATGGATACAACATTTATGGATGACCTTGGCGCTGACTCTCTGGATGTATTCCAGATCATCATGGGAATCGAGGAAGAATTTGATATAGAGGTTCCGTCTGAAGAGGCAGAGAATATTACAACTGTAGAGGAAGCAGTAGAATTAATCAACGGTGCTATCAACTAAATCCTGATTATCAGAGTATTCCGGAATCTGTGGATTCTGGAATACTTTTTTTAGAAAGTGTAGAGAGATGTTAGAAGGATATACCTTACAAGTATTAGAGGAGCGGATCGGGTATCGTTTTCAGAATATTGCGTTGCTGAAACAGGCTCTGACCCACAGCTCCTTTACCAATGAACAGAAGATCAATAAGCAGAAACATTATGAGAGACTGGAATTTCTGGGGGATGCCGTGCTGGAGATGGTATCCAGTGAATTCCTTTTTAAAGCCCATCCGCAGATGCCGGAGGGAGAACTGACCAAGCTGAGGGCGTCCATGGTATGTGAACCGTCACTGGCTTTCTGTGCCAGAGATTTGGAGCTGGGAAAGTTTATTTTACTGGGTAAAGGTGAAGAGAGTACCGGAGGACGTAAGAGAGAGTCCATTACATCGGATGTTATGGAAGCTGTCATCGGCGCTATTTTCCTGGATGGCGGCATAGAATGTGCCAAGGCGTTTATCAATCGTTTTATCCTTTCCGATCTGGAAGATAAGCAGCTTTTTTATGACAGTAAGACCAACCTTCAGGAACTGGTTCAGGGATCCTTGAAGCAGGAAATCAGATATGAGCCGGCCGGGGAATTCGGACCTGAGCATGATAAGACTTTCATGGTAGAAGTCTATGTGGGCGCAGAGAAGATTGGAACCGGAGAGGGACGGACCAAGAAGGCTGCCGAGCAGAAGGCGGCATATGAGGCGCTGCTGACGCTGAGAAAGCGCGGCAAGCGTTAGGAGGACATATGTATCTTAAAAGTATTGAAGTACAAGGCTTTAAATCCTTTGCCAATAAAATCGTATTTCAGTTTCATAACGGCATCACGGGCATCGTGGGCCCCAACGGAAGCGGTAAGAGTAATGTTGCCGATGCAGTCCGTTGGGTGCTTGGTGAGCAGCGCATCAAGCAGCTGAGAGGATCCAGCATGCAGGATGTCATTTTCTCGGGAACAGAGACTCGTAAACCCTTAAGCTATGCTTATGTGGCTATTACGCTGGATAACAGCGACCATCAGCTTGCCATTGATTTTGATGAAGTGACTGTGGCAAGGCGACTTTACCGTTCCGGAGAAAGTGAATATCTGATCAATGGAAGTGCCTGTCGTCTGAAAGATGTAAATGAGCTTTTCTACGATACCGGTATCGGTAAAGAGGGCTATTCCATTATCGGACAGGGCCAGATCGACAAAATCTTAAGCGGTAAGCCGGAGGAGCGGCGAGAACTTTTCGATGAAGCTGCCGGTATCGTAAAATTCAAGCGCAGAAAGGCAGCAGCCCAGACGAAGCTGGAAAATGAAAAGCAGAATCTGGTGCGAGTGAATGATATCCTGACAGAGCTGGAGAAGCAGGTGGGACCTTTGGAACGTCAGGCGGAAACAGCCAGAATTTATCTGAAGAAAAAGGAAGCACTGAAGAATCTGGATGTAAATGTATTTCTTTTGGAAAATAACCGTCTGAGAGAACAGCTTGGTATCGTGGAAGGAAAGTATGAGCTGGCCAGCCATGAGTTAGCTGAGACCACAGACAGATATGACGGTATCAAGACAGAGTATGAACAGGTTCAGACAGAAATCGAAGAACTGGATAAGACCATTGAGGAGGCAAGAAATAATGCCAGCATGAACAGCCTGATGAAAGGCAAGCTGGAAGGCCAGATCAATGTCTTAAAGGAGCAGATCAACTCTGCCAGAGGTAGCGAGGCACATCTTACCGGACGCCGGGATACGGTTACTCAGGATCTGGCTGTAAAGGAGAAGGATAGAGCCGGTATTTTGGCTCAGAAGTCTCAGATCGATGAAAAGGTACTGGAACTGGAGAAGACCCGTGATGAGACAAGGGAAGCACTTGCTGATATTCAGGGCAGGATCGAGGAATTAAACAGCCTGATAGAGGAAAATAAGAATGCCATCATCGAGGAACTGAACCGCAGGGCGACCATTAAGTCCAAGATCGGACGTTATGATACCATGATGGAACAGGCCGGTATCCGCCGGGCGGAGCTGAATTCCAGATTGCTCCGTGCCAAATCCGATGAGGTGGCAAGAGAAGAAAGCATCCGCCAGATGGAGGAGGCTTTTGAAGCAGTTACAGAAGAACTGAAGCAGCTGTCGGTTCAGGAGAAGGAAACAGATCAGAAGCTCGTTGCTTTCAGGGAAGAATTGATAAAGAAGGACAATGCCTTAAGGGATACTCAGAACAGATATCATCAGGAGCAGTCCAGGCGGGATGCCCTGGTGAATATGACAGAGCGCTATGAGGGATATGGCGGCAGTATCAAAAAGGTCATGGAGCAGAAAGACCGGGAAAAAGGTATCATCGGTGTTGTTGCAGATATCATTAAAACCGACAAGAAATATGAGACTGCCATAGAGACAGCACTCGGCGGCAGCATTCAGAATATCGTTACAGATAATGAAGACACTGCGAAAAAGATGATTCAGTACCTGAAGGTGAACAGGCTGGGAAGAGCAACTTTCCTGCCCCTTACCAGTTTAAGCCGGGCTCAGGATTTTAAGAATGACAGAGCCTTGAGGGAGCCGGGTGTGATCGGGCTGGCAGACAGTCTGGTACATATTGAGGAAAAATACAGAAATGTGGCGAAGTCTTTGTTGGGGCGCATTCTGGTCATCGACAATATGGATCATGCAGTACTCATTGCCCGTAAATTCGATTATAGCTTACGTATGGTAACGCTGGAAGGAGAACTCCTGGTGCCGGGCGGTGCCATCAGCGGCGGTGCCTTTAAGAACAGCAGTAATCTTCTGGGAAGACGGCGTGAGATCGAAGAGATGGATAAGCAGATTACTGCTTTGTCTGAACAGATCACAGCAATCAATCAGGAGATTGAAGAAACCAAATCTGCCAGAAACAAGATGCGTATGGAACTGGAGTCATTAAAGACACAGATTCAGCGTAAATCAATAGAACAGAATACAGCAAGGCTGAATGTAACCCAGGCGAGGGAGCGAATGGCCGAGGACGAAGAGGGCTTCCAGGCTCTGAAATTTGAGCAGATAGAGATTGAAGCTCAGATTCGGGAGATTACCGAAGGCAAGGAGCAGATTGTAGAGGACCTGGCACAGAGCGAAGCCGCTGAGCAGGATGCCCAGAAAGTTATTACCCTCAGCCAGAAAGAACTGGAAGAGAAGCGTGTGCAGGAAAACGAAGCTTCCATACAGGTGAGCAAGCGTGATCTGGAAGTGGAAAAGATGCTGCAGACCCAGGGCTTCCAACAGGCCAACCTGGATCGTATTCAGGGTGAAATGGAGCATCTGTCCAAGGAACTGGCAGAGATTGAACAGGCGTTATCAGACAATGCTGAGCAGATAAAAGAGAAGCAGAGCCAGATAGAGTCCATTGAACGCACGATTCTTTCTTCGGAGGAAGAGAAGACAAGTGCGGAACAGAAGCTGAGAGAGGATATCGCTCACAGGGAAGAACTGAACAATAAACAGAAGAATTTCTTCCGGATCAGAGAAGAACTGGCAGAGCGTCAGAATGCACTGGATAAAGAGGTGTATCGTCTGAATGCACAGAAGGAAAAGCTGGATGAGGCCATTGAGTCCCAGATCAACTACATGTGGGATGAATATGAAATTACATTAAGCGATGCCGCTAATATTCGTGATGAAGCCATGACGGATCTGGCAGCCATGAAGAAGGAGATTGCTTCCTTAAAAGATCAGATCAAGAAGCTGGGGGATGTCAATGTCAATGCCATTGAGGACTACAAGAACTTAATGGAGAGATATACGTTCTTGAAAACACAGCATGATGATCTGGTGGAAGCTGAGAAAACGCTGGAGGGCATTATCCAGGAGCTGGATTCTGCCATGAGAAAGCAGTTTACCGAGAAATTTGCAGAAATCAGCAAAGAATTCGATAAGGTATTTAAGGAATTGTTCGGCGGAGGTAAGGGTACGCTGGAGCTGATGGAGGATGAGGATATTCTGGAAGCAGGTATCCGTATCATTGCCCAGCCCCCGGGAAAGAAACTGCAGAACATGATGCAGCTGTCAGGTGGAGAGAAAGCACTGGCTGCCATTGCACTGCTTTTTGCCATTCAGAACTTAAAGCCCTCACCTTTCTGTCTGCTGGACGAGATTGAGGCGGCGCTGGATGAGTCCAATGTAGGACGATTTGCCAAGTACCTGCATAAGCTGACGAAGTACACACAGTTCATTGTGATCACGCACCGAAGAGGAACCATGGAGCAGGTGGACCGTCTGTATGGTATCACTATGCAGGAAAAAGGTGTATCTGCGTTGGTGAGCGTAAATTTGATTGATAAGGAGCTGGATGCATGAGTGAAGAAAAGAAAGGCTTTTTTGCCAGATTAAAAGAAGGTCTGACGAAGACCAGAGAAAATATCGTAAAGGGGATCGACTCCGTATTCAGTGGTTTTTCTGCCATTGATGATGACTTTTATGAGGAGTTGGAAGAAATCCTGATCATGGGAGATATCGGTGTGAACGCCACAACGGCAATTGTGGAGCGCCTGAAGAAACAGGTAAAGGAACAGCACTTAAAGGAGCCCAGTCAGTGTAAGCAGCTTTTGATTGAGAGCATTAAAGAACAGATGAAAGTAGACGAGACGGCCTATGATTTTGAGAAAGAGCAGTCAGTAATCATGGTCATCGGTGTCAACGGTGTAGGTAAGACCACTTCTGTAGGAAAACTGGCCGGCAAATTAAAGGATAATGGCCGTAAGGTTCTGATCGCCGCAGCAGATACATTCCGTGCAGCAGCAGGGGATCAGCTGGCTGAGTGGGCCAGACGGGCAGATGTGGACATGATCGGCGGCAAAGAAGGTGCTGATCCTGCCAGTGTGGTCTATGATGCCGTTAACGCTGCCAAAGCCCGCCATACGGATGTGCTTCTCATTGATACTGCCGGAAGACTTCACAATAAGAAGAATCTGATGGAAGAACTCAGGAAGATGAATCGTATCATTGACAGAGAATTTCCAAATGCTCATAGAGAGAATCTGATCGTGCTGGACGGTACTACAGGACAGAACGCCCTGGTACAGGCCAGAGAGTTTGGCGAGGTAGCCCAGCTGACCGGTATTATTCTGACCAAGATGGACGGCACTGCCAAGGGCGGTATCGCTGTGGCAATTCAGTCAGAGCTTAATGTGCCCGTAAAATATATCGGCGTGGGAGAGACTATTGAAGATCTGCAGAAATTTAATTCTGATGAATTTGTAAATGCTCTGTTCGATGTAAAAACAGAGTAAAGCGGCCGGAGAATAAAGGCTGTGGAGGAGGAACATACTATGGAAGAAAAGATGCTGACTTTAGAAAAATTTGAGGAAGCCTGTGATGTGGTAAAGAAGGTAACATTGGAGACGAAACTGGTATACAGTGATTTCTTAAGTGCCCAGACAGGCAACCGTGTCTATTTAAAACCGGAAAATATGCAGTTTACCGGTGCTTACAAAGTAAGAGGTGCGTACTATAAAATGAGTACGCTGACAGAAGAAGATCGCGCCAAGGGACTGATTACCGCATCTGCAGGCAACCATGCTCAGGGTGTAGCTTATGCGGCAAAATGCTATGGTGCCAAGGCTACCATTGTCATGCCTACCACGACACCGCTTATGAAAGTCAACCGTACCAAGAGCTATGGCGCGGAGGTAGTGCTTCACGGAGATGTGTATGATGAAGCATGTGCCAAGGCTTATGAACTGGCAGAAGAGCATGGTTATACCTTTATCCATCCCTTTGACGACCTGACAGTTGCAACCGGACAGGGAACCATTGCCATGGAAATCTTCAAGGAACTGCCCTTAGTGGACTATATTCTGGTACCGATCGGAGGAGGCGGTCTAGCAACAGGTGTATCAACGCTGACCAAGCTTTTAAATCCCAAGATTAAGGTCATCGGCGTGGAACCTGCCGGCGCCAACTGCATGCAGGAATCTTTAAAGAACGGCAAGGTTACTACTTTGCCTAAAGTAAGTACCATTGCAGACGGTACCGCTGTTAAGACTCCCGGAAGCAAATTGTTCCCGTATATCCAGCAGAACATTGATGATATCATTACCGTACAGGATGAGGAGTTGGTTGTAGCTTTTCTGGATATGGTAGAGAACCATAAGATGGTAGTGGAGAATTCCGGCCTGCTGACCGTAGCTGCATTAAAGCATCTGGATGTGAAAGACAAGAGAATCGTATCGATCTTAAGCGGCGGCAACATGGATATCATTACCATGTCCTCAGTGGTACAGCAGGGTCTGATCTTCCGTGACAGAATCTTTACAGTATCTGTTCTGTTGCCGGATAAGCCGGGTGAACTGTGCAGAGTATCCGGTGTGATCGCGGCTGAGAGCGGCAATGTCATCAAGCTGGAGCACAACCAGTTCGTATCTACCAACCGAAATGCAGCAGTAGAACTGCGTATTACGCTGGAGGCTTTCGGAACAGAGCATAAGCAGCAGATTATCAACGCGCTGGAAAAAGAAGGTTACCAGCCTAAAGTAGTACGTACCAACATTTAACAGAAAGTCATAAGAAATATATCGGGGAAAAGCATATGGCAGAGAAGACGGAGAAGGCGAAAGAATTAGAACTGCAGTTTCAGCAGAAAAAGACATGGAAGAGAATAGTGTGGGACTATATTGTCATAACTTTCTCCTGCCTGATTTATGCGATTGGCATTACTTTGTTCCTTGACCCCAACTCTCTGGCGCCGGGAGGAATCACCGGTATTGCCATTATCCTGAATCGTATCACAGGAGTGGAAACAGGTACTCTGATGTGGCTGATCAATATTCCCATACTGATCCTGGGAACCTGGAAGTTCGGTATCAGATTTATCCTTTCCACTCTGTACTGCACCACTGTGGCTTCCTTCTTTACTAACATGTTGATTCCGGTTGGCGCTGCTACTCAGGATCCGCTGGTTGCAGCACTTGCAGGAAGTACTCTGATGGCGGTTTCCATGGGGATGATATTTAAGGCCGGGGCAACAACCGGCGGTACAGATATTATCGTGAAAGTCCTGCGGCTTCATTTTCCACATCTGAAAACAAGTGCCCTGTTCCTGTTGATGGACGCCATGATCGTAACGGCCTCGGCGTTTGTTTTCCAGAACATCGACAGGGCGATTTATGCGGGACTCACAGTATTCTTAAGCTCTGTGATCCTGGATGCGGTATTGTATGGAAGAGACGGCGCCAAGTTAATTTACATCATCAGTGATGCTTCGGCGGCTATCACTGCAAGACTTTTGGAGGAACTGGAGATCGGTGTAACACATATCCAGGGAGTGGGCGCTTACAGCGGCAGGGAAAAGAACGTGATATTCTGTGCTATCCGTAAGCAGCTGGCTCCAAAAGCAGAAGCTATCGTCAGAGAGGAAGACCCACAGGCCTTTATGATCGTTACCAGTGCCAGCGAGATTTACGGTGAAGGCTATAAGAATATATTCAGTGAGAAACTGTAATCTTGTCACGATTTTGACACAGAAAACGGCTATTTTAGCACAATCTTCACATAAGTTCAGATTCCATTAAGAACCCCTGAAAACCATTGTTTTTTCAGAAAAATAGGGGTATCCTACCTCTATCGAAAGACAGGAGGTAAGGGATGATGTTGAACGTTTTGGGATTTACTTTGATGGGAATTTCTTTTTTATCGCTGCTGGGTTGTCTGGTATTCAGTATTAAGGAAAGCATGAAGAAATAAGAAGTATCATAAAGTAATATGAAACAGGAGCAGCGTGATTTTCAGTCACGCTGTTTTTTTGCATAAAGCGATGCTGGCTGCGACTAAAAGCATCTGTGATGCTTTTCAAATGGCGCGTCTGAACTGTTACATCTTAATAAAATCTTTAATA
The DNA here is from genome assembly GCA_045124375.1 of Acetatifactor sp. Lineage (GTDB taxonomy): Bacteria > Bacillota > Clostridia > Lachnospirales > Lachnospiraceae > Acetatifactor. Next base: position 43,956 of record JBGVLR010000007.1, on the reverse strand, counting down.
ATTTCATGGTTTTCCTTAGTTTTATTCATTACAAAAATATGGTAAACTGAATATAACAACTTTGAACGTAATATGATCCGGTTATAGAACTGCCAGGGGAGGAAGACATGAACAGAATACAGCTATACATAAAAGAGAAATGGAACAGACACCGCAGGCAAATGACAGTGAAAGAAAACCTGAAAATTTACCAGAACTGCGTGAAAAGCTGTGCCAATATGGAGACATCGGCTCTACGGCATTATGAGGAAGAGAAATTCTTCCATTTCTTTGCATTGCTTTTGCAGATTGTGTCCTTCTTTACGACTTATGCAGGGGTATCCATGTACTTTGGCAACATCTTTGATCTGGCCCCTCTGTTCATTGCATTGACGATTCAGGGGGTTCTGTATCTGACGGCGATTTCGGCTTTTCAGCCCGGCAGGAAGAATCACAGGAAAAGATGGGCTTTGATTATCTGTACCCTGATTTCCGTTGCTTTTTCCTATACAGGCCTTGTTACCCTTGCCAATTCACCCAAGGTGGATTATAAGAGGGCATATGAAAGTTATGTAGATACGTTTCAGGCATTAAAAGACGAGGTGGCTTCGCAGAATCTGGAAGTGGATACGCTGGCAGCCAATGTGAGCAACGAATATTTAAAGACCATCAATACGCTTCAGGCGCTGGACAGGTATATTAACCAGCTGACAGAGGAAGCAGAAGCCGAGATAAATATTCCATCTACCAACAAAGCATCGACAACTACCACGATGCCGGATGGAACGGTAGTCAGAGGTTATGAAGTGACGGCCAATCCTGAATATGCAGCGGCAGTGGAAGCCAGACAACAGGCTGCAGCCAAAGCGCTGGAAGTGAAGCTGGTCAGGGATGACCTGTATCAGGAAGTGCTTGACGCGGTGGGCATAGTGGATGGTGACAACGAGGCAACCGGCAGCTATGCAAATCTTAGGTCAGCCGTGCAGTGGGAAAAGATTGTAGAGAGGATCAATGGGATGCAGTCCGGTGACGAAAGCGAGGAAAGTGCGGAGAGTGCGGCAGAGGCGCTCCAGAATTTCAGACAGGAATATTTCCGGGTTGCCAATAAAAATAACAGTGCGGTGAGCACCGTTATTCAGGGAGCGGATACCAGTATCGATATGGCACTTTACAGCATGGACTCCACCCTTTTGGACAGTGGACTGGAACAGCTCAGTATCTATCAGGACATAAAAGGAATTACGATTGCAGACTGGGACACCATTGCCGCAGCAACTTTTACAGAAGAGAAGAAAGGCGCTGCCGGAGTGATTGACCGGCTTGGTCAGATGGTAGGTGCCGATATGTATAATTCCGATATGAAGGAGCTGATGGTCTGCTATCAGCAGCTGAAGGAAGCCGTAGTAGAGAATTTCAGCCAGGTGACTTCGGCTTTGCCAGAGGCTGAGAGCTATGTGCGGTATCAGGAGCTTTCAGATGAAAAGCAGAATGTGTTGGGACTTCCTGAGATTCTTGTATTTGCTTTTGAACGATTCGGTGATTCCGAGTATGCGGGAAGCGCAGTCTGCTGTCTGATACTGGCACTGCTGAATGACTTTTCCACAGTACTTTTGGGCTGGCTTGGTACCAGGAAATCTTACGCTGTGCCTGAGACACCGTCAGGAAAGATTCATTTTGATGATTCCAGCGAGTTGTTTCCCATGGTATTTACGGCTCTTCAGAGTCAGTTTGTCATGCAGATACGGACAGGCCAGTTTTTGACCATGACAAGAGAAGAATTTACGGAAAACTGTTATCAATACGTGAACAGCATCATACATATGATTCAGCAGTTTGTGGCAGGCTTTACCCTTTCGCCATGTACGGCACAGATGGGATATAACCTGATCTGGCGCTATGAGAAGGAAGAGGAAGTGGCCCCATATATGCCGCTGATTTCTCTGCTGTTAAAATGCGGTTTATTAAAAGTGCTGCCCATTTCCCAATATGAATATCTGGAAATGGAATATTATCTGGGCAAAACAGATCACCTCTGGGTAGAAGAGGTGAGTGACAAAGAGGACAGGGCGCGCCTGAAGGAGCAGCTTGAGGAAGTCAAGGCAAAAGGACATGTTTTGTTGTTGCGTAACAGAACAGAAAGTTACCTTAGAGAAACTCTTTCGGACAGGATTATGATGGAGGACAATCATGAGTGAGGGTGTAACATTATTGATTATTGTTAGCATGCTGGCTGCCGGGATGATCAGCGTGATCATGGCAGAGCGAAGAGAAAGTTCCCTTATGAGCGGCGGTGACTGGAAGCAGCTGCCCATGCTGGTGGCCTGCGACCTGTTGTTTGTGGGAAGCTTTTGTGTGGTACTGTTTTATCTGTATATAGAAAATATGATCAATCCCCGTTTTGTAACGGCAGGATGGCAGATCGGACTGCTGGTCATTGTAATTGCTTATCTTTCCTTTGGGGTAAAGAGAGTATGGAAAATAATATGGGGAGAGCAACAGAAAGGAAGTACGGAGGAAAAACAGTCTGAAAAGGAACAGTCTGAGAAGAAACGGTCTGAAAAGAAACAGTCTCAGGCCGACGGAATTGCTGCTTACATGCAGTATGCGCTGATTTACATGGCACTTGCCTTGCTCGTGATACTGGCTGCAGAAATTCTTCTGTGCAGTGTTTTTCCTTATATTGATAAAGGACAGGCTCTGACTATCATGGGGGTAGCTGTCAATTGGGGAGATGTCAGGGAGCAACTGCTGGGAGCAGTGCTGATATGCTCCTTGATCGGATTTATTCTGTCTACGGTAAGAGTGGGACAGGAGTGCGTTTTTGCCGGGCGTGAGACCAGGCAGGACAGGATGGAAGAAGTGAAGCGATATCTCAGACAGTAAGGGATTCCCGCGAATAAACGCTCGAGGTCATTGTAAAGTATTTATAAATCTGTTATAATCGGGAAAAAGATTATAAAAGGACAGAAAGAAAATGTATATAGAACTTAAAACAGAAAGGCTGCGTCTGAGACCTCTTCGAATGGATGATCTACAGGCGCTTTTCGAGTACACAGGAGATAGAGAGGCCATTCGATATATGCTCTATCTCCCCCACGAATCTCTGGAAGAAGCGGAAGAATTTTTGAGAGAGACAGTAAATGAATGGGAAAAAGAGGAACCGTCCTATTTTGAATTTGCCATGGAACTGGATGGGAAATTAATCGGAACCATGTCTGCGTATAAAGAAGACGAGGGCGAGGAAGTAGAATTCGGCTGGGTGCTCCGTAAAGATTACAGGGGGCAGGGATTTGCTGTAGAAGCGGCATTGGCTGTGAAGAAATTTGCCGTTGAAACCTTAAAGCCCAAGCGACTGGTTGCCCACTGCGACAAAAGGAATCCGGCTTCGGCCAGAGTAATGGAACGGATCGGACTTTCCTTTGCAGAAGAAGGAACAAGAGAGTATCGAAACGGTGAGACAGCTGCAGAACTTGCCTATGTGGAGTGGCTGGAAGATAAAGTTACTGTTTGATCAGGTGAGTGTTTGGAATCGATAAGGAAAAGGAATACTATCATGACGAATCAGGAGATTTTACAGATCGCAATGCGTCAGTCTGCAATTGATTTAAATTGTCAGGCTGATGATTTTCTTGCGCAGGAAAATAGAATCGTATATTCCCAAAAGAACGATGGTGCAAGAGTGTATCTGGAGCTGCCTTTTGCCTGCAATCTGGTGTCTTACGGGAATAACATTGTGGCATCGGTGGATCCTGCTCTGGAAGATATGGTGCGGCAATATATTGGCAAGTATGATATGGCCCATTGTATGGAAACGCCGAATTTACACGTATTGAATGATGCGCTGCTGGAAAAGGGGCTACGTATCTGTTTCATGGCAGAATATTTTTTGCCTGAGGTAGAGCAATTGAAAGCCCTTCCCTGCAGCTATGAACTGCGGGTACTGACGGCAGAAGATTTTAAGGAACTGTATCTTCCACAGTGGAGCAATGCGCTGTGTGAGGATAGAAAAGAAAAAGATGTGCTTGGTGTGGGCGCTTACGACCATGGAGAATTGATCGGTCTGGCGGGCTGCTCGGCAGATTGTGAGGATATGTGGCAGATTGGCATTGATGTGCTGCCGTCATACCGCAGGCAGGGAGTAGCCTGTGCGCTGACATCCGGACTTGCACTGGAGATTCTGGACAGAGGCAAGGTGCCTTTCTACTGTGCTGCCTGGTGCAACGTGAAATCTGTCCGTAACGCTGTAAAAAGCGGCTTTAGGCCGGCCTGGGTGGAGATGACAGCCAAGAGCATGGAATTTGTAGAGAAGATGAACAGACGGGATTAAATTATGAGATATCAGATTAAGCACGCGTTGGTACAATACGCGGCGGATACCATATTAGAGGATGTGAATTTTGAAGTTCACGATAATGAAAAAATAGCAATTGTAGGAAGAAACGGCTGCGGAAAAACGACTCTGCTAAAGCTGATCGCCGGTGATATTCATATGAATAACTTAGACAGCGATGAAGAATGCGGTATTTTCATGGCAGGAAAACAGGAAATAGGCTTCCTTCGTCAGGTCAGCTTTACAGAGGGAGAAGTCACGGTCGAAGAGGAGATCAAGAAGACATTTGCGCCTGTGTTTGCCTGTGAAAAAAGAATGGCTGAGATAGAGCAGACGCTGCATCTTGAGGGAGAAAATAAACAACTGTTATATGAATATGACAATCTGCAGAAAAAGATGGAGGCGTTAAGAGGCTATAGCTGGCAAAGAGACATGGAGATTATGTTTCAGCAGTTTGGCTTTGCCTTAGAGGAGTTAAAGCGGCCTATCGGAAGCTTTTCAGGCGGACAGCAGACGAAGGTGGCATTTATCAAGCTGCTTCTCAGCAGACCTGATATCATGCTCCTGGATGAACCTACCAACCATCTGGATCTGCCAACCATCGAATGGCTGGAGAATTATTTGAAAAGTTACGACAAGGCCGTTATCATCGTGTCCCATGACCGCATGTTCTTAGACAGGGTCATTGATGTGACATACGAGATAGAATATCATAAGCTGAAGCGCTATCCGGGCAACTATTCTGCTTTCCTGAAGCGGAAGGAAGAAGATCTGATCAAGCAGGAAAAGGATTATGAAGAACAGCAGAAGGAAATTCAACGTCTTACGGAATGGATTGAAAAGTGGAAGAATACGCCTACGAAGGTGGCGGCCACACGCTCCAAGCGAATGGCAATTGAACACATGGTAAAGGTGGAAAAGCCGAGACGCTTTGATACCAAGACCTTTCATGCCATGTTCACGCCCAGAATAGAAAGCTATACAGAAGTATTATCTGTGAAAAATCTGAGTATCGGTTATGATAAAGAACTGAGCCGGGTTTCCTTAACCCTTCGCAAAGGAAATCGGCTTGCTGTTTTAGGAGAAAACGGCAAAGGCAAATCGACTTTACTGAAAACCCTTGTGGGGATGGTGGAGCCGTTAGGCGGCAGCTTTGCCTTCGGCCATAACGTGGAATGGGGATATTTTGATCAGCAGAGAGCAGTAGTAAATGATGCAGACCCTGAGCAGACAGTGCTTGATAACTTCTGGGAGGAATATCCCAAGCTGCTGCGTGAAGAGGTCAGAAGTGCCCTGGGCAGCTTCCTGTTTTCCCAGGAGGAGGTTATGAAGAAGATGGGGCAGTTGTCCGGTGGGGAAAAGGTCAGACTGGCACTTTGTAAAATGTTCCAGACAAAACCGAATCTGCTGATCCTGGACGAGCCTACCAACCATATGGATATTTTGGGAAAACAGGCTTTGGAGCAGATGCTTCGGAATTTCCAGGGAACAGTACTTTTCGTGTCACACGACAGATATTTTGTAAATCAGGTGGCTACCGGGATTCTGGAATTTGCCCGGGATAACGTGAAGCAGTATGACTGCGGTTATGAAGCGTATCTGCAGGAGAAAGCCAAGCTTGCAGGTCAGTACAAGGGCGTTTCAGCTGTTCCTGTCAGCAAAAATACTACAGAGGCACCTACTCTCCAGGATGTGTTCGATAAGAAAACTTATTACAATCCGGGAAAAATAAAGTCACGTTTGGTAAAGCAGCTGGAAAAATATGAAAAGCAGCTGGCTGAAAGTGAGGAAAGAGCGTCATCTCTGCAGTTACAGCTCCTTGACCCGGCTTTGGCATCAGATTACGAGAAGCTGATGGAGTTACAGACGCAGCTGGAAGCGGAGGAGCATACGCAGGAAACATTGCTTGAGCGGATGGTTGAGACTGAGACGGAATTGGAAGATATTGTCAGTTACTGATTTTTAATGGAGTGAGCACAGGGAATAGAAAAGTAACAGCAGAGGTTGCGATAGAAAACACTCCGTCTAATTTGTTGCTCCGTAAGTTTGGATTTGAAGCTGAAATGAAAACTGAGTTCAAAAAGTACAATATGGATGTGCGGTTTGATAGTTATATATATTCCAAAATCCTTTGATTGGGGGTAGTTATGGAAATAGTATTTGTAAATCCCGGTGTTGATTATATGATTCGGCGGATCATGGATTTTCAAACGGAAGAAGAATCAGCTTTTTGGTCCGAACCCCTATATCATTTTTATCCGCAGCTTGATAAAGCCTATGCCACAAGTTTGCCATTCGCTGAAAGGAAAAAATATATTGAGCGTACAATGAGAGCCGTCTATGCTGAATTAGAGGGAACAATCAATGAAAAAGTAGTTTTATATGCTCACCATTGGAAGGCTTGTAAACCACAGATTACAGCAGCTTTGTCAGATGCTTTTGGAATAGATTGCGACAGCCTGTTCAATGACATACGGTGCAATTTAAGTATGAATCCTATTGAACCACGATTTTTGAAAGAACGATGCTATGACACTTTCTATTTGAACAGCGAAAGAGGAGCCATAGGTGGAGGAATTCACGAAGTTATTCATTTTGTTTGGTTCTATGTATGGAATAGATTTTTTAAAGATAGTTATGATGAATATGAGCGCCCTTCGCTCAAATGGATTTTGAGCGAAATGGTTGTTGACTCTGTCATGAGAGACGAAAGACTTAACTCCGTCAATCCCTATTTCCCGAGAACTCACGTTTACTCATATTTCTTCAATATGATGGTTGACGGCAAACCGATTTTAGACACGCTGGAAGCTATGTATAAGAGCCAGTGCATAGAAGATTTTATGCGAAACAGTTACGCTTATTGTAAAGAACACGAAGCGACCATAAGAGACCATATTCAGAAATCAGAGGGTTCATACAATGCAGATTAAATATGAAAACATTTTACTTCGAGATATGATAGAGTCCGACATTGAGGACTATGTGAGGTGGTTCACCACTGAAAACGAGTGGTCAAAGACCGATGCTCCGTGGGAGCCTATCGAATCGGATGAGGAAACCGAACGCACGTCCTGGCATGAATACTACGAGTCCGTGAAAGATCTTCCCGACGATGTTCGCCGGTGGAAGTTTGAGATCGAATGGAACGGCAGACATATTGGTTGGGTAAGTTCTTATCCAATCGATGAGAACTACGAATGGCTTGGCGAGGTCAAGGACGGTCAGACCGTTTACCGTGCTATCGGCATTGACATTTGCGAACCCGACGCATGGGGCTTTGGGCTCGGCACAAATGCTCTCCGTGCCTTTATGAATTACTACTTTGAGAACGGCGTGAACGAGCTTTACACGCAAACTTGGTCGGGCAATGTCCGTATGCTCCGTTGTGCCGAAAAACTCGGCTTCGTGGAGTGTAACCGCAATGTAGGTACACGAGAAGTTGATGGACAGAAGTATGATGGATTGACGTTCAGATGGGAGAGAAGATAAGTTGAATTTGTGGAGGTGCCATATGAAAATCGAAAAACGAATTAAGTCTTCGTTCTCTATAATTGGTAAAGAAGGCTCAACTTTGGATGGTCAAGGCTTTATTCAAAAATTGTGGGAAGATGCAAATTCTCATTTCAATGAAGTCCAGTCATTAGCCAAGAAAGATGAAAATGGCAATTTGATTGGTATTTGGGGTGCAATGTCTGATTGTACCCATTCCTTCAAACCGTGGGAAGAAAACTTCAGCAGGGGATTATACCTTGCTGGCATTGAATGTACTGATGATGCACACGCACCAGAAGGATGGTCAAAATGGACAATTCCAGGCTATGAGTATCTTTGTGCAGAAGTTGAAAGCGAAAGCACTTTTTCAGATGTGCTGGACTATATGAATACAAACAGTATAGCCTTGGTAGGTGCTGCCCATGACTTTACTTGCCCATCAAGCGGAAAAAATTATATGTTTTTTCCAATAAGAACAATTTGACAAATCCCAAGTTGTCGAGATGATTGTGTTCAGACACACAATTCTGAAAAGAGAGAAGATAGCAGTATGTGGCAAACAGTACCTCAATGCTCGCAAGAGCCTATGCGTACCGGAATGCCAGAAACTTGTGTTTGACCGGATGAAAGAAGATGGTAAGTACAACAAGGTGGTTCTGTGCTATATCGAAGGAAATGACGCAGCGAAGAAGCTCTATGAGGGCTTCGGATTCGTTGAAATCGACCATGATGAGGATGAGATCATCATGGAACTGATATGGTGAGGTAATACATAATGATTATTTGGATAAGTGGTGCCTATGGTGTCGGCAAATCTACTCTTGCTGAAGCCATGGCCGCAAAAATGGAAAATGCCCTTATCTTCGATGCGGAAGAAGTGGGCAATGCGGTCCGGGGAAATTATCCCGACTGTCCCTATGGCTACATATTTGAGGATTATCCTTTGTGGGGTGAGTTCTGCTACATGCTTCTGAAAGATGTCCATGAGAAGTTCCATAAAGACATCCTTGTGCCCATGACACTTCTGCGAAGGGACTCTTATGGTATCATTGATAAACTGAACCGAGATGGGATCGACACCCATCTAATTGTACTGGAAGCTGACTATCAGACCGTCCACGACCGCATCCTGTCCCGTGGCGAGGAAGAAGGATGCTGGTGCATGGAGAATATCGAACTGGCAAGAGAAGGCTCTGCGGCTCTGCCTGGCATCCATATCCAGACGGACGATAAGACCGTGGACGAACTGTGCGATGAAGTGCTGATTCAAATATGCTAATGGTATCAACACCGTAATAGGTGTTTTGAATACAAATTTGAAAGAGAAAGGGTGGTTTTTTATGAAAATGAGTCGTGTATGGAGGGTTCACGCTTCCTAACTCTCCGAATATAATTTTGGAGGAAACAAAATGGAAAATCAAATTACCATCCGTGAAGCAGTCACGGAAAACGATGTTGCAACTTTTTGGGAGCAACTTCACATCTATTACAAACGGGATATTTTTCCAACCCCGAATAACGAGGATCTTGAATATTTCCTTGGCTCTGAGTATCACGATCATATGATGAAGATTCATAGCAGATCGCAGGATCGGTGCTACTTCCTGTTTTTTACTCGGAATGGGCAGGATATTGGCTTTGCCCTGCCGGTGATTTTCACCTCTGAGGATGGCAAATGCTTCGTCATGGAATACTGCGTATATCCGGAATTTCGTGGCAACGGAATAGGAAAGGATTGTGCCAAGGTTCTTCTGGATTGGGCAAAGGCAAACGGAGCACTTTATGCGGAACTGAACTACGGCAGTAATGATCGCCGGCTCCGCTTTTGGAAAAATGTTGGTTTTGTCGAGAACGGAGTTGACGAGTGGGGCGAGCCATTGATGATCTTGCCTCCTGAAGATGAAATACCTTTCACCGTGGAAGTTCTGGGTGACCCGACCGATTGGCAGCTTTTAAAATTGGAAAACGGTTTCAAAAAAGAAATCGGAGAAGAAGCACTAACGGATGAGATGCAGAAGCAACTTCAGCAAGCTGTCAAAGATGGCAAAATTACTTTCTTTGTTGCCAAGCGTGGCTACCGTACTGTTGGTATGTGTAGCGTTGCCAAATGCTATTCGACCTTTTCCTGCTCGGATACAGGCGTATATGAAGATTTCTATATTGAACCCGCTTTCCGTGGCAAAGGAATTGCTCGGAAATTAAGCGAAGCGGCACAAACATGGTGCAAGGAAAACGGCATATCGAGCTTAACAGTATGCTGTGCTATGTGTGATGAAAAAATGTACCAGGCCCTCGGATTTGATATTGGCTTGGGAACAACTTTCGCACACATTGAATAACTGACACTGGGCGGCAATACTACGGGAGATGGCTTCTCACGTGATTGCGTGAAAGAAGATAAGCGAGAGGAATGGTTAATATGGCAAATATGCAGACAAGGAAAGATATGGATTATATAATTCGTGAAATAAGAAAAAACGAATCTCTCTTGTTAAACGATTTCCTGTATGAAGCAATTTATGTCCCGGAAGGAAAGCCGATACCTCCTAAATCAGTAATCAATTTGCCGGAACTTCAAGTGTATGTCGCTGATTTTGGTAAGCAAAAAGATGATATTTGCTTTTTTGCTGAAGTGAACGGAATGGCAGTGGGAGCTGTATGGGTACGGGTAATGAATGATTATGGTCATATTGAAGACGGTGTCCCATCTTTTGCAATTTCTTTATTCAAAGAGTATAGAGGTTATGGAATAGGTACAGCTATGATGAAGAAAATGATCTGTGAACTCAAGCAAAGAGGATATGAAAAAGCTTCGCTGTCAGTACAGAAAGCAAATTACGCTGTAAAAATGTACAAGGATGTAGGCTTTGAGATTATTGCTGAAAAGGAAGAAGAGTATGTGATGGTTTGTCAATTAGAAGACTAGTGCATAGGTTCTGTCCAGGAGTATATCGTTACTGTTCACTCCGCGCCATTCGCAAAGTCGCGCCTGCGGCGCTTTTCGCCGCTTTGCGGCTACCTTTGCTCATAAACCGGCGCTCCCTTCGTCAGCCCAGGCAGAAAAAGCCGCATGCGAGCATGCGCTTTTCCTGCCCGTAACTGACGAGTGAACTGTAACAGTATATCAGAATTGCAGTTGTAATTTTTTGATTTTTGGTGTAGAATGGAATTAGTTCATATATATGATGTTTCCATTGTACTAGTGTAATGACATGTTGATATTTAGCCAAATAGTTCTGGCTATTATTGCCGTTTTATGGTACAATAAAAGAAACGGCGGTGATTTCCTATGGCAAGACCCAAAAAGTACAAAATCGAACTTACGGATGATGAGTTAAAAAGCCTAAAATCTGTCATCCGAAAAAATAAAACATCCAAAACAATTCGATGCAGATGCCAGATCATTATTGACCTGGATGAGTCCCACGGAAAAGTATTGACCCATGAGCAGTCTGCAAAATCAAATGGTGTATGTCTGGCAACAGTAACCAATACCGTGAAAAAGTATTTTGAGGGTGGTATTGATGCAGTAACTGAGTTTAAGCGTAATGTTAATTCTGATAATGCAAGACGTGTACTCGATGGACGTGCTGAAGCACGTATCATCGAACTTGCCTGCGGTCCGGTGCCGGAAGGACATTCAAGATGGACCATCCGGTTGCTGGAAGAGAAATCAAGAATTGTTCTTGATGCTCCGGTCAGCCGTGAGGCAATCCGAAGAGCCTTAAAAAAAACAAACTTCGACCTCACAAAAACGACTACTGGTGCATCCCCTCAAAAGATGATGCCGAATTTATAGCATGTATGGAAGATATCCTTGATGTATATGAACTCCCGTACAATCCCGAAAGACCAGTTGTCTGCATGGATGAAAAGCCTTACCAGTTACTGGACAACGCAAGGGAACCACTGCCCATGCGTCCGGGTGACAATCAGAAAATAGATTCGGAATATGTAAGGAATGGCACCTGCAGTATATTTGCTTTTGTCGAACCGCTTGGAGGCACTCATCATGTTAGCGTGCGAGAACATCGTACTGCCTTTGACTGGGCAGAAGAGATAAAATATCTCGTTGATGTCATGTATCCGGATGTAGAAAAAATAATTCTTGTTATGGATAACCTTAACACCCATAAACCGGCGTCCTTGTATAAAAGGTATCCAGCAGATGAGGCGAGAAGGATTATCAAGCGTTTGGAAATTCACTATACCCCCAGGCATGGAAGCTGGCTTGACATCGCAGAAATAGAACTGAATGTAATGACCAGACAGTGTTTGTCACGAAGGATTGAAAACATTTCATATCTTCGTGAAGAGTTAGCTGCGTGGGAGGTCGAGCGCAATACAGTCGCAGCAAAAGTTAATTGGCAGTTCCGAACCGCCGATGCCAGAGTGAAGTTGAGCTCATTGTATCCTAAGTTTACTACAGCTTCCGAATAGGAAGTTGTAGTAATGCTAAATATCAACATGTCATTACATTAGATGTTTTTGGATTCCTGTGTACGGGAAGTATGTCAGAATATATGGATTGGGAAAAGGGAATCTGCAATTTTAAGAACGAACAATTTAAAGATATGATAAGCTTTGCGAACATATTTCCGGATCAAATGGTTTATTCGGAAGATATGAAAATAAGACAAATGTTCGCGGAGGGAACTGCGCTCTTGTATCGAAGCAGTATCTCTAATGTCTGGGCAACCGGTTTGAACAGAGAACTATTCGGTGAGAAAGATATAACTTATTTGGGGTATCCGGGGATTGGAAATGTGGCAAACGCAGGCCACATTGTGTTGGGAATTAATGTAAACGCCCGGAACAAAGAAGCAGCATGGGAATTGATTAAATTTTTCCTGTCTGAGGATTATCAGACATCATCGGCAACTAATCTTCCCATTCACCAAAAAGCATTACAGAAGAGAATAGAGGAGGCCCAAAAGATTCAATATAAAGAGACGGCGGGAGAAAAGGTACCTGTTGTGAAAGAACTGTACTTTGAGGGTGAGGACAGCGTTCAAATTGATTGTATTACAGAGGAAGATGCCGATACGCTTCTTGCATTGATTAAGTCTGTAAAAGTAAATTCTAATATAGATTATTCTCTGTATAATATTATTTTGGAGGAAATACAACCTTTCTTTGATGGGGATAAGAGCCTGGAAGAGACAGTAGAAGTGATTCAAAGTAAATTGTCTATTGCAATGTCAGAGAAAATAAAGTAAATAGTAATTACCATAGATTAACATTAAATGTCTTATTACAGTTCACTCCGCGCCATTCGCAAAGGCGCCTACGGCGCTTTCTCGCCGCTTTGCGGCTAACTTTGCTCATAAACCGGCGCTCCCTTCGTCAGCCCAAGCAGGAAAAGCCGCATGCAAGCATGCGCTTTTGCTGCCCGTAGCTGACGAGTGAACTGTAACAATGTCTATTTCCTGAGCACTGAAAAATGCCACAGCATCTTGCATAATGGCAGGCAGATATGTTATAAATAATAATAACTTTGAAAAAGGAGGACATTATGAAAAAATATCGTGTAGTGAGAAAAATATGTGCTGTAATGATGAGTCTGATCATGGCAGCTTTTATGGTAACTGGCTGTGGCAGTGACAAGGATGAAAATGGCGCAAATGGCGGCGCAGATAATAATGGAAACAGCCAGGCTGAGAACACAACGCAGTTGTCCGGCGAATTGAATCTGTTTACCTGGGACGGAATGTTTCCCCAGGAGATACTGGATGGATTTGAGAAGGAGACGGGGGTTAGGATTCGTTATTCCAATTTTGACTATGATGAGGATATGCTGGCTAAGTTAGCTGAGGCTAAAGGCGGGGATTACGACCTGGTCATCGCCGATGATTATATCATTGAGCTGGCGATTAAAGAGGGACTGGTGCAGAAGCTGGATACCTCCAGGTTATCTAATTATGATAATCTGAATCCCGCATTCATGTCCCAATTCTATGATCCGGAAAATGAATATACGGTTCCTTACGGAGCCGGAATTGTTCTTCTGATGTATGACCCTGCTCTGACGGATGTAGAGATTACCGGATATGAAGACTTATGGAATCCGGCTTTGGAGGACAATATTGCATTGACTGCTAATTATCGAGTAGTCAACGGAATTGCACTGAAGCTCATGGGTGAGTCTTATAATACAGAAGATCTGGAGGTGATCCGAGCAGCAGGCAAGAAGATGCTGGAGCTGGCACCGAATGTACGTGTCATCAATGACAATAATACACAGGATCTGTTGATTAGCGGGGAAGTTGCAGTGGCGTTCCTCTATACTTCACAGGTGTCTGCAGCCTTAAGTGCCCGCCCGGATTTAAAGGTAGTGTATCCTGAAGAAGGACTTGGTTTCGGTATCATGGCAGGCTTTATTCCTTCCCAGGCACCCAATGCAGATGCTGCCTATGCTTTCCTTGATTATATCAATCGTCCGGAAAATGCAGCAGCCTGCTTCGAATATCTTGGCTATTACTGCACCAATAAAGCAGCAGAGGAATTTATCTCTGACGAAATGAAAAATATGATCGTCCTGCCGGAGAATGTGGCTGAGGGAGAGAGCATCAAGAATATTTCCCAGGAAGCAGAAGATCTTCATGCCCAAATCTGGAATCAGTTCAAGGATGCATGTGATTGATAAGATAAGATTCTTATTGCGGTGGCATAAATAGTATACAGTTCATTTGCCAGTCACGAAGCGGCGGGGAAGTGCCGCAGGCGCTCAAAGAACCAGAGGTTCTCAGCGAATGGCGGAAAACTGTGTGCTGCTTATGCCGCCGCTAATGCATAACCATTCATTTAAGACTTGCTTTTTCCTGTGAATCTTCTATAATATGACTAGGAAAAGGAGTGAGATACCAATGAAATTTTTTGACTATAATAAAGAGGACATTAAGAAAACTCTAAGCATTGCCTGGCCGGCCATGTTGGAGTCTTTTTTTGCAGCTTTTGCGGGACTGGTAGATTCCCTGATGGTAAGCTCTCTGGGATCTTATGCGGTGGCAGCGGTAGGACTTACGACCCAGCCGAAGTTCATAGGTCTGGCCCTGTTCATTGCGTCCAACGTGTCCATATCGGCACTGGTGGCAAGGAGAAAGGGCGAGGAAAAAAGAGAAGAGGCGAATAAAATATTTGCCACGTTCCTGGTATTTATTGTGGCAGCAGCCATTGGTATGAGTATCCTGATGGTATCCCTGGCGGATCCGATCATCAGGTTGTGCGGCTCGGAGGAAGCCACTCACGACAGTGCGGTATTGTATTTCAGGATTATCATGGGCGGTATGATTTTTAACTGTATTCAGATGGGTATCAATTCTGCCCAGAGAGGTGCAGGGAATACTAAGATTACCATGCGTACTAATCTGGTGTCTAATACGGTGAATATTGTATTTAACTACCTTTTAATAGAAGGGAATTTCGGATTCCCGGCACTGGGAATCAAGGGTGCGGCGCTGGCAACTGTGCTGGGTACTGTGGTGTCCAGCATCATGAGTATCGTCAGTGTATGGAAGAAAGATAATTTTGTAAGCATTCCTTTTATTCTGGAGAAGAAGCTCAGGCCGTGCTGGGATGCATTCTGCAGCATCATTAAGGTGGGCTACAGTGTCTTTGCCGAGCAGATCTTGATGCGTATCGGATTCATGATGACCGCACTGATGGCAGCAGATCAGGGAACAGCAGCTATGGCAGCACATCAGGTGGGCATGAATATTATGGGACTGTCCTTTTCCTTCGGTGACGGTCTGCAGGCCACAGCGGTGGCGCTGATCGGATTCAGCCTGGGGGCAAAGAACCCGGAACAGGCCAAACGGTATGGCCGTACCTGCCGGATGATTGGCGGTGTGATTTCTGTCATCCTGGCAGTCGTATACTTCCTGGGTGCCGGATGGCTGTACAGCCTGTTCTTTGTAGAGGAGGAAATCATTGCAATCGGCGTGGGTATCATGCGCGTCATCATCTTTATTGTCATCCTGCAGATATCACAGGTAATCTACATGGGTTGTCTGCGGGGCGCGGGAGACACCCTGTATACTGCTGTGGCTTCCACCATCAGCGTGACAGTGATTCGTACGCTGGCCTCATGGTTCTGCGGCTATGTACTGGGCTGGGGAATCATCGGTATCTGGATGGGTGTTGTAGGAGATCAGTTATCACGATTTATTATGGCTTCTATACGGTTTAAACAGGGAAAATGGACTCAGATAAAAATATAGAAAAGGACAGAGTCCGGGGAAAACTCAAGAATGATGCAATCGGGAGTTTTCGAAGAAAAGGCACGCACTCTTGGGGGAAAAGCAAACCCGGTGTCGAAAAACGCTATACAAACTTAAATTTTAAGAATAAAACCATTGATTTTTCTCTGCAATACCGCTATGATGGTAATGTCAGGTTTTTTGATTGTCACTAATTTGGATAAGATAATGCGTAGATACCCGGGGTGTGCATATACTTTATAAGAAAATATGAACACAGCCCTTCGAGAGATGGCAGCAGGTAAGGACGATATGAGATATCGCAGAAGCCTCTACCCGGTCGGAGAGATAAAGGAGTTGGTTAATTATGATAAATTTTGAAGAAGAACTGAAGAAATTCCATCCCAGCCTGGAGATTGAGGATGCAGAAGAAGCTATTTATAATCAGGATCTTACTGATATGGCAGATTTACTTGTAAAAATGGTGAAAGAATCCAAGGAAAAGGACGAGGAATAGGGGATAGGATTATGTTTTGTTATAATTGCGGATGCAACTTATCGGAGCATGATTTCTGCACAGCCTGTGGAGCAGATGTGTCCCTTTACAAGAAGATCATGCACGTGTCCAATATGTACTATAATGAAGGTCTGGAGAGGGCAGGTGTCAGAGACTTGTCAGGAGCTATCAACAGCCTGCGCCAGAGCTTAAAATTCAACAAGAATAATATCGAAGCCAGAAATCTTTTGGGATTGGTGTATTTTGAGATGGGGGAAGTGGTGGCAGCGCTCAGCGAGTGGGTCATCAGCAAGAATCTGCGTCCGGATAAGAATATTGCGGACGATTACATTGATATGATTCAGTCCAATGCTTCCAGACTGGATACGATGAATCAGACCATCAAGAAATACAATCAGGCATACACCTATTGTGTGCAGGGAAGTAAGGACCTGGCAGTTATTCAGCTGAAAAAAGTATTGTCCTTAAATCCCAGACTGATCCGTGCCCACCAGCTTTTAGCACTGTTGTACATTGATTCAGAGCAGTGGGACAAGGCGAAGAAGGAAGTAAAGAAGTGCCTTGATATTGACAGGAATAATACACTGGCACTGCGTTATTTGAAAGAAGTGGATCTGATGTTGAATCCGGATGCTTCAGGTAAGACGGCTGTGAAGCGTAAGAGTGAGGATTCTGTCCGTTATCAGAGCGATAATGAAATTATCATCCAGCCGCTTAATGTAAAAGAGACGAAGAGGAGCGGTGTGTCCACTCTGTTGAACATCGGTCTGGGCATGATTATCGGTCTGGCCGCTATGTTCTTCCTGGTACTGCCGGGCAGAATTGCCGAGGTTAATAATGAGGCGAATGCCAAGATCGCGGAAATCGGCAATCAGTCCGATGCCAAGACGGCTACTATAACTGAACTGGAGAGCCGGGTAAAGGGATTGGAAGCAGACATAGACAGACTGAATCAGGAACTGGAAGGTTATGTGGGTACAGATGGTACACTTAATACTATTGATACTTTGTTGTCGGCAGCAGCTACTTATCTTGAAACGAAGGATGCGGCGCAGACAGGTGCCAGTCTGGAAGAAATTTCAGCAGGTATCGATGTGACACAGACCTCAGAAGCATTCCAGAAGCTGTATAATTCTTTGTTTACCGTGGTCGGTTCAGAACTTGCACAGACTTATTATAAAGAAGGTAAAACAGCTTACGAAAGCAGTAATTATGCAGAGGCAATCACCAGTCTGACCAATGCGGTGTATTATGATGATGCCAATGCGGATGCACTTTATTATTTGGGTCAGGCGTACCGTAAGAATAATGATACGGAGAATGCCATCAATACTTATAAGAAAGTAGTGGAATTGTTCCCCGGAACAGATCGTGCTACCAAGAGCCAGGAGTATATCGATCGGCTTTCACAATAATCAGATAAAAGATATGAAATACACGAGAGAAAGACCTGTGGAGAGGAACCATGGGTCTTTTTGTTATGTTGTAAGAAAAGCGGAAAGGATGAGAAAAATGGATGAATTTCAGGTAATTGACCATTGTCTGGTCGTAAAGCTTCCGGAGGAAATCGATCATCACAGGGCAGGATATCTCTGTGAGCAGGCGGACCGGTACATAGTAAAGGAAAAGGTGGAGCATGTAGTATTTGATTTTGAGAAGACACGGTTCATGGATTCTTCGGGAATCGGTATTATCATGGGGCGTTACAAGAAGATATCCTGTTTTGGCGGAAAAGTATATGCAATTCACACGGACAGGCAGGTAAAGAGGATTCTGTATCTGGCCGGGCTGGAAAAGTATGTGGAAATCGTAAAGGAAGAGGAGTGAGGACGGGATGGAACAGGTATGTGTAAAAAATGAGATGATGCTGGAATTCGATGCGATCTCCAGCAATGAAAGCTTTGCCAGAGTAGCTGTTGCAGCATTTATTGCGCCGTTAAATCCTACACTGGAAGAAATGAACGATATTAAGACTGCTGTTTCGGAAGCAGTAACCAATTCTATTATCCATGGATACGAGAATTTCTATGGTTATGGAAAATATGGTGAGAAAACACCTTCTTATATTGTGGTGCATCCCGGTAAGATTAGAATCCGCTGCAGCCTGGATGAGGATGTATTACAGATTGAAGTAGAGGATCATGGTCAGGGAATTGAGGATATAGACAGAGCCATGGAACCTTTGTTTACTACCAAGCCGCAGCTGGAGCGCTCCGGCATGGGATTTGCATTTATGGAGGCTTTTATGGACGACCTGGAGGTGGAAAGTGAGCCGGGCAAAGGAACTCTGGTACGTATGAAGAAAAAAATGGGAAGCGGGTCCTGGGTCAGTGAGGAGTAATCTATGGAAGATGTATCAGTACTGATTGCCAGATCACAAGCCGGAGACAAAGATGCGAGAGAGGTACTGATAGAGAAAAACCTGGGACTTGTCCATTCTATTGTGAGAAGATTTGTAGGCAGAGGCTATGACCCGGAGGACTTGTTTCAGATAGGAACCATAGGATTGATGAAATCCATCGATAAGTTTGATCTGGGACTGGGCGTGAAGTTTTCTACCTATGCAGTGCCGATGATCACCGGGGAAATCAGGAGATTCCTGAGGGATGACGGTCCGGTGAAGGTATCCAGAACATTAAAGGAAAACGGGATGAAAGTCAGGGCTGCCAGACAGAAGCTG
Source organism: Acetatifactor sp. (assembly GCA_045124375.1). Taxonomy (GTDB): domain Bacteria; phylum Bacillota; class Clostridia; order Lachnospirales; family Lachnospiraceae; genus Acetatifactor. Next base: position 24,757 of record JBGVLR010000007.1, on the reverse strand, counting down.
CAGGGTGATCTGGGGCGGGAACCGACCATAAAAGAACTGTCGGAGGCGTGCGGGCTTTCTCAGGAAGATATTGTTATGGCCATGGAAGCTGCCAGCGAGGTGGAATCTCTGTATGCGGCGGTATATCAGGAAGACGGAAGTGAGATCTATCTGGTGGACAAGGTCGTACAGGGGGAGCGGGCCGGTGTTGGCTGCAGTGCGGGCGGTAGTTACCAGGATTATGAAAAAGAACAGCTTCTGAACCATATGTTGTTAAAAGACCTTCTGGACAATCTGACAGACAGGGAACGGGAATTAATTCAGATGCGCTATTTTCAGGACAGGACACAGGTGGAGATTGCCGGTGTTATGGGAATCAGCCAGGTACAGGTCAGCAGGCTGGAAAAGAAGATTCTTCTTAGGATGCGGGAAATGGCAGGGAAACCTTAAAAATTTATGAAGATTGCCTGAACATACTTTTCTTCCGGGTAAAAATCATTTATCATAATACCTGTAGACTTGGTGAACGACTGATGAGGAGAGTATACATGAAATTACGTGAAGCAGATGAGAGAAAACTGGAAGTTTTAGATAGAGAAGAGCTGTTGGATGAAGAAGAATTATATTTGAAGGATGCGAGCCCGGAGGAGACGGAATGGTACCGGGAGGAAGAAGCTGCAGAGGAGGATGATGCCTACAGCAGACGGGAAATTCAGAAGAGGGCAGCAGAAAGAAGAATGGAGAAACGTCCTGTAAAAGCAAGTCCCGCCAGGCAGGGGAGACGTTCTGTTTCTATGCGTATGGGGCCGGTTATGCTGGCTGTGTTAGGCTGTATTGCGCTGGTGCTGCTGCTTGTCTATGTCATTGCGGCTGCCCATATAAAAGGCGGTGATAATGCAGAGCAGGCAGGTAATATAAAGGATAAATATACTTACAAAGAGGTGCAGGAGCTGCTTGCACAGGCAGCCGAAACGGCCAAAGAGGAAGAAGCTTCGCGTATCCTGGACGGTATCAAGGAAGGACTGACGGATGGACTGGGAACAGCCAAGGCGCTGAGACCTTATTATCCTGATGAGGTGATTGTTGCAACCAGTGGGCGGATCCGTTTCTTCCCAATCCAGGATAACCTGAAGAAGAACACCTATAGCGAAGATAATTTGACGAAGCTGGATAACGGAGAGCTGCAGTATACTGAGGAGGGCAAGGTGATTTCCCATAAAGGAATCGATGTGTCTTATCATCAGGGAGAAATCGACTGGCAGAAGGTGGCTCAGGATGGTGTGGAGTTTGCTTTCCTGCGGGTAGGAATCAGAGGGTACGGTACCGGTAAAGTGGTGCTGGATGAGCAGTTTGAGAATAATGTGAAAGGTGCCCTGGCCAATGGGATTCAGGTGGGTGTCTATTTTTATTCTCAGTCTGTGAATCAGGAGGAAGTACTGGAAGAGGCCAGAGTAGTATTGGAGCAGATCGCACCGTACAGAATTACCGGTCCGGTGGTGTATGACGCGGAGAAGGTAAGTGATTCCCGCACCAGCAGCCTGTCCTCCACAGAGCGGACCGACATGGCCATTACTTTCTGTGAGACCGTGAAAGAAGCGGGATATCGCCCTATGGTTTATCTGAATCTGGACACGGCATTTTCCATGCTGGAACTGGAGCGACTGGAGGAGTATGATAAGTGGCTGGCACATTATGACTCTGTAATGTATTATCCTTACGATTACAAGATATGGCAGTATTCCGAGAGCGGAACCGTGGATGGCATCAACGGAGAGGTAGATCTGAATATCAGTTTTGAAGAGTGGGAGTAGCCTGGGCACTGTAATCTGAGCAAAATGCAGCAGAAAGCATACCTGTTCGGGGGATGCGTTTGAACCGGTATTTCCGCGCGGTTAAAAGATGTAAAGCAGTTGGAAGCGTATGAGGCACGTATCTGGAAGCGTCGATAAGCCGGCCACCGGAGCATAAGCGTGTAAAAATATAGGATGGAAAGGTGAAAATAAAATGCTTTGTATTAAAAACGGTAATGTACACAATGCCATAGATCCTCAGAGCTTTGTGGCAGATATCTTGATTGAGGATGGCAAGATCAAAGAAATCGGTGCGAACCTGGAAGTGCCGGAAGGCACTGAATTCATCGATGCATCCGGGAAAGAGGTCTATCCCGGTTTTGTGGAGGCTCACGGTCATATCGGTCTGGACGGTTACGGTATCGGTTATGAGGGAATGGATTATAATGAGCTAAATGATATCGTATGTCCTCAGATGCGCGGACTGGACGGTGTTAAGCCTATGGATCCCGCCTTTGCCATGGCGGCCAGGGCCGGTGTCACCAGCGTTTGTGTAGGACCCGGCAGCGCAAATGTACTGGGCGGTACTTTCACCACCATTAAGACGGTTGGAAAGAGAGTCGATAACATGATCATCCGTGATGGTGTAGCTATGAAGTGCGCTTTCGGTGAAAATCCCAAGAGAGTCTACCGCGATAAGAAGGATTCCAGCCGCATGACTACTGCAGCCCTGCTTCGGGAGACATTGTTCAAAGCCAAAGAATATCTGGCTAAGAAGGAAGCTGCAGGAGAGGACATTTCCAAACGTCCTGCTTTTGATATGAAGATGGAGGCTATGATTCCCGTTATCAAGGGAGAGATTCCGTTAAAGGCCCATGCCCATGCAACGGAAGATATCTTTACGGCGCTCAGGATCGCCAAGGAGTTCGGTGTAAAGATTACACTGGAGCATGTGACAGAAGGTCATCTGATTGCCGATGAACTGGCAAAAGAAAATGTTCCTCTGGCTGTGGGACCTACCCTTACCAGTGCTTCCAAATTCGAACTGCGCAACAAGAGCTGGATTACTCCCGGCGTTCTGGATAGAGCAGGATGTCAGGTATCCATCATTACGGATTCTCCTGTGATTCCACAGGAATATCTGCCCCTGTGTGCCGGGCTGGCTGTCAGGGCAGGCATGGATCCCTTTAAGGCGCTGCAGGCAATAACCATCAATCCGGCCCGTCATGCAGGAATCGATGACAGAGTCGGTTCCCTGGAAGCAGGAAAAGATGCGGATATCGTCATTGCAGACGGTTGCCCGTTTGAAGTGTCTACTACGGTGGAGAAGGTGCTGATAGACGGTAGAGTAGTTGCAGAAAAGTAAATACAGAGCTGTTTTGCCCGTGGATGGATTTGGGCAAAGCAGCTCTTATTTTGTATATTTTTCAAGTATTTGCCAATACTGAGAGGGAAATAAGCATAGTAAGCATGAGCTGCTATGTGTAAAGAACAGGAAGGAACGGCATATGTCAAATGTAACGGTGTACATCAAATGTGACAGAAATATAGAGGTACAATCTCCGGACGTCTACTTGAAAGACGTGGGCAGCCTTCGCTGTGCGGATAGTGTGATCAGCGCAAAACTGAAGGCACTGAAGATTCATCATTTTGCCAAAGACGGTGTGAAGCGGTGCGTGATCAGTACATTAAAGCTGATAGAACTGATGGAGGATACTTGCCCGGGCATCACCGTGCAGGTCCTGGGGGAGACTGACATCTTGCTGGAATGGTTGAATGTGAACAAGCACAAAAAGTGGCAGCAGTGGCCCAAGGTGGTGTTGGTCTGTCTGGTCAGCTTCTTCGGCACGGCATTTACTATCATGGCTTATCATAACGATGTGGGCATCAACGAGGTGTTTACAGAAATCTACAAAATCTGTATGAACAGAGAGCCGGATGGGCTGAACATCCTGGAAATTTCCTATTCTATAGGTCTGGCAGGCGGAATCACACTCTTCTTTAACCATATCGGCGGCAGGAGAATCACGAAGGATCCTACCCCCATAGAGGTGGCCATGAAGACGTATGAAAAGGATGTGGATATGACATTGATCGAAACTGCCGGAAGGGAGGGGAAGGAGATTGATGTTTAGATACCTTCTTCTGATCATGATAGGAATCAGCTCCGGCGTGTTGGCCTCTGCCGGCGTCTTCACAGTGCTGATCGCGGTAGGATTGATTCCCCGTTTTGCAGGTAAGACCCATACCAGCCGCTACGTTTTTCTATATGAGGAGATGGTGGTATTCGGCACCATTACGGGATGTATCCTGACCGTTTTCGGAGATTATTGCCAGGCAGCGGCCTTCCTGCAGGAACGGCTGCCTCAGTATAATAGTTTGTGGGGAATACTGGGCAATGCAGTCATGATCATCTTCGGACTGTTCTGTGGGATGTTCGTTGGGTGTCTGGCTCTGGCTATTGCGGAGATGCTGGACAGCATTCCTATTTTTACCAGAAGAGTCTCCTTAAGGCATGGAATCGGTCTGGTCATCCTGTCCATGGCTATTGCAAAGCTGATAGGCTCTATCTGTTATTTTGTCTGGGAACTACATCGGACGGTATAAGACAAGCCGCTTCTGGTAACGATATAGTATCATTGACACATTTGAGAGGAATGGTGAAATCATGGAAGAAGCTAAGAAGCAGGAATATGCGGAATATGTGAAAAAGGTGACGCCCAAGCATAATATCTGGATGCAGATGCTGAGGGCATTCATAACAGGAGGCATTATCTGTACCATTGGTCAGTTCATATTAAATTACACAACTAATACCCTTGGTATGGACGATCAGACGGCAGGCAGCTGGTGTTCTCTGATCCTGGTATTGATCTCGGTGCTACTCACCGGTTTTAATATCTATCCCGGCATCGTAAAATGGGGCGGTGCAGGTGCTCTGGTACCGATTACGGGATTTGCCAATTCGGTGGCGGCGCCAGCCATAGAATTTAAAAAAGAAGGACAGGTCTTCGGGGTTGGCTGTAAAATTTTTACAATTGCGGGGCCGGTGATCTTATATGGGATATTTTCTAGCTGGGCGCTGGGAGTGATCTATTGGGTGTTGAAGTGTATGGGAGTGGCGTGAGCCACTCCTTTTGTCAGTGCAAAAAAACGAGATCTTTTTGCGAATGAAAATATAAAAACAACCAATCATAATCATTGCTAAGACATTACAAATGTATTGACTTGGCAATGAAATTTTGCTATTCTATTTTTAGAAACAAACAGGAGGTGGATGCAATGGCTAGCACAATTCAGATTAGAGTTGATGATGAATTAAAGACAAAATCAGACGAATTATTCAGAGATCTGGGTACAGATACTACAACTGCGATTCGCATGTTTCTGACGCAGGCATTGGCAGTAAACGGTTTTCCATTTGAGATTAAGAGAGCAAGTACAAATCCATACAAAGCATTAACTGAGAAAGAAATGTTGGATAAGTTAGGACAATCTCGTGCTCATGCAGCACAGGGGCAGGTTAGAGAGGCTGCAGATGTTTCCCGTGATATGAGGGCGAAGTATGGATTATAGAGTGGTTGTTACCAAAGATGCAGAAGAAGATCTGGATCAGTTTATTAAATATCTTATTTTTGAAAAGGAAAACATGGAAGCTGCTCAGAATGTCCTGGATGATTACGATGCCACGATACAAACACTAAAGATTGTGGCAGGAAGTTTGAAACTCTGTGAGAATCCAAGACTTCGGCAGTTAGAATACCGCCGCATCAACTTCCTGAATCATAGATATTTTATGTTGTATCGTATTGAGGACGATGTCGTAATTATTGATAATATTTTTCATGAATTGCAGGATTATGAAAGTAGGATGTGCTAATTCCAACAATTTTGCGAATGGCGCGTCTGAACTGTTACTGAATAATTTGTAAAAATGAAAATTCGGATTAATATGATATTTTCATTTGTTTCGTATCATGTTACAATAGTCGCATTGATATGATTGCAAGAGGAAATTAATTATGCTAATAAGTGAAAGAATCTATGAAATCTTGAAAGAGAAAAATATATCCCAGATTGAATTTGCGAAAAAAACTGGAATATCACAAAGTACTGTAAGCGATTGGAGAAGAAAAGGAACTAATCCTTCTGCTGATAAAATAATGGTTATATGTGAAGTTTTGGACATTTCACCATATGAGCTGCTTTTGGGAGCAGAAAGTAAAAACAAGAAAAGACTTCATGAAGAGGATCGCGTTGTTTTGGACAAATCATCTAAAGAATATCAAATCATTGAAACTTTTCATTCCTTTGATAGAGAAACGCAAGATCGACTTAAACAGATTTTCCGGATGAATTCAGTCACTCTTTAGATACAAAAGGTTTAAAAGGAGCCAATGAAAAGGCAAAGGCAAATATATCAACAGCTATAGGTGAACTAATTGAAATTGCTGTAAACAAAACGGAATATCCGGATTATGATAAGAAACATGGATCAAAAGCCAGATATGGATGGTATCGATATGATACGAGATTTGGCTTACCAGTCTATAGTGAAGATGGATTTTTGGAACGCTATAATATTTTTTGGTAAGAATGTTGGTTCGGTGTGATAAAGATGGGAGACTTTATCTATATGATTTTGTAAGAACAAAAAAAGAAACGAGCAAGCCGCATGAGTAAAACTGTACGGTAGTAAACTTCGTTTCTATATATATTGTAATTAGTATTTGGAGTATTGTCAAGTGGAGGATGAGTGTATGGAAAAAATAATACCACTAAATATAGTGTCTACATATCCGGTTAGATGGGGAAAGTATCAGGTTATCAGGGATTTTGTACAGAATTTTTATGATGCTATAGGCTATTCAGAGTGGAAAGAAAAATTTCATTATGATTTTACAGACAATACATTATCTATTTGGATTGATGAAATTACGTTTAATTATGAGTGACTATTACATATAGGCGCCTCTACAAAAACCGCGTGTTCAGTAAAATATGCAGGATATTTTGGAGAAGGGTTTAAGATTGCATCATTATGTGCAAAAAGAGATTTTGGGTGGAATATTCATATGCAATCTGGAGAATGGTCGCTTTCTGTTGAGTTTATAGATCATAATATTGAAACTCAAAAAGTTAAGATGATGGCTTATCGAGTAAACGAATTTCAGTATAGTAATAGATCAACATTAACAATAATGAACTTTACAATAGCTGATTATTATATATTCATGGATACATTAGAAAGCTTTTATTACCCGGAAAACAGAATTTTGGGAAAGAAAGTCTGGTCTGACGAGAATGGCGCTGTGTATTTGAGAAGTAGAGAGGAAATACCGGAAAGATTACCGGTTGTGTATGATTATGGACGGGTGGTTGTCACAACAGAAAGAAAAATATGTTTTAGTAAAAGAAACCTTTCAGTGTTTGGGCTATCCTTCACTTGAAGAGGTATGTGAGAAAGAAGGTGGTTTTGTTGAGAAAGAGGAGCAACTCAACGAAGTAGAAGAACAATGTTATGATATTTTAGAGAAAGTTTGTAAAAATATATTTTATGGTTTTTTTATAGTAGAAAAAACTTGGCCAGAAAGACGGATTATTAGAAATAATAAAGCAGTATATCATGGAATGGCAGTGATTTGTCCCTTAGTTGACACTAGCAGAGGGGCATGGAATTTGTTCGAGGACAAGATAGAAAATGCAAGGATCAATGTGAATTCTGAAATCAAAAATATTAGATTTTCCTGTTGTAACGGAACAATGATTGGTGATACAGTTATCCTTGATGGGACACTTTATCCTTATGAATTTGCAGGTTTTGAATTATATTAAGCAGCAAAAGCAGCCAAAGGAGGAGCAGAAAATGGCCGACATTACACAGATCGATAAGAATTTTGCAGTAGATACCGAGATTAACAAAGAGCTTCTGACCTTTTATGACATGGAACAACCCCCATTCAGAATTTATGGTGTAAGCAAGGAAAACGGATATTTCCGCAGAATCCCGGAGGCTGTAGCCAAGGCGGTCAATGTAGGTGTATATGAACTGCACACCAACACGGCAGGCGGCAGGGTGCGTTTTGTATCGGACAGTACATCCATAGCCATCCATGCAGAGATAGATGGCATTCCTGAATTTTCTCACATGCCCCTTACCGGTATAAGTGGTTTGGATTTGTATGTAAAAGAAGAGAATCTGGAAAAATATATCGGTACCTTTATACCGCCCTATCATATTAAAACGGGATACGAAAGTGTGCTGAATTTGCCAAACAAAAAGGAGCGCCTGATCACAATCAATTTCCCCTTGTACAGTAATCTGAAGAAGCTGTATATCGGACTGGACCGGGATGCCTGCCTGATGGCAGCACCGGATTATACCTGTGAACAGCCTGTTGTATATTACGGTTCCTCTATTACTCAGGGCGGATGTGCCTCCAGACCGGGAAACAGCTATCAGCATATCCTGACCAGAAAGCTTGACTGTAATCATGTGAATCTTGGATTTTCCGGCAGCGCCAGAGGAGAGCAGGCCATGACTGATTACATAAGCCGGTTGGATATGAAAGTGTTCGTGCTGGATTATGATCATAATGCACCTACAGTGGAACATCTTGCGGCGACTCATGAGAAGGTATTTAAGGGGGTTCGCAGTGCACAGCCCAACCTGCCCATTATCATAATGGCAAGGCCAAGGTATTATCTGTCAGAGGATGATACCAGACGTCTGGAAATCATAAAAGCAACTTATGAACATGCTTTGGCAGCAGGGGATAAGAATGTGTATCTTCTTGACGGACCTGCGCTGATGGCAGATATTGAGGGGGATGGTACGGTAGACAATACGCATCCTAACGACAGTGGCTTCGTCAGTATGGCGAGAGCGATAATGCCTGTTCTTGGCGGAATACTTGATTTGGTTTAATTTTTCTATTTGTTTGAGATTGGTTATTGAAAATGGTGGGAATGGCCTGAGGCCACCCCACTTATTTAATTACTTTGATCTTGCAAAATACTTTCTCATAAATACCAACAGGAAAGTTCCAAGAAGCGGAAATAACGCCGCCGTCAGCATTCCGACCTTCATTCCAATCTGCTCTGTGGACAGGGAAAGTGTCGTACTAAGCTGCATTGCCCAATCACTGACAGACACTTTATCTACAATAATCCCTAATAGCTGCGGGGCTACAGAAGCGCCGAAATCGCCGCCGGCTGCCATCAATGCGTAGCCTACAACGCCGGGATTCGGAATTTTCTCTTCCATTAATATTAGAGTTCCGGGCCAAAGCATAGAGGTAAAGCAGCCGATGAGAACGCAGGAGAGAAAGGAAAGAAATACATTTGCGGAAAGCCCGGTAATCAGATAGCACACAGTTGCCCCGATCATGCTGCAAAGCAGCACCATAGAGATATTGCGGCCATATCGGGCATACAGGGTCCTGGCGGAACCCAAAAGGATGGCGAATAACGCCATACCGAAGATATCCCCCAGAGATTTTGGTATGTTCAGAGCATTTTCCATATAGCCGGAGATCCAGTTGGACATGGTATTCTCAGCGGCACTTCCCAGGAAAATGCATCCCATACACAGCAAAAGTCCCACATTTCTTTTCCCTGTTTCTCCGGAGCCGGTATTTTGAGAAATATTCATCTCAGGCATATGAGAGGTGGCGAAAAGATAGGAAGCTATCAGGGGGAACAGTGCCAGGAAAATAGTCAGATACATCCAGTTTTCCCTGCCAAATACACTGAGAAATACAGTGCTTATCACGACCACGCTGAAGACGCCCCACGCGTACAGAGAATGAAGCATGCTCATATCTTTCTACGGATGTTCAGAGGGAAGTGCGGCGATCAGGGGACTTAACAGCACTTCACAAAGTCCTGCGGCCACTGAAAATATTACCGTGCCGAGCACCAGCCCGGGATATGCATACTGCGGCATTAAAGTAGGAACGACTGCATAGATAAACAATCCGGCAGAGGTGAGCAGGGGCATGATCTTAACGGTTTTATGGATATTAAAATATTTTGCAAAAAAGCTGAAAATCAGGTCTATGGACAGCTGTGTGCAGAAATTGATCAGCACCAAAGTACCCAGCAGGGTGTAAGAAATACCGTACATGTCCTGAAAGGTGACGAACAAAAGCGGCGGCAGACTGAACACTGATGACATTGAAAGGTAAGCAAAATAACAGGATATTTTGGTTCTTTTCTAATTGGGTTGGGCAGCCATTTTATTTTTCTCCGTTTGTCTGAAATTTTGTTTTGAAAGCCTCTGCCAATGGTGCAGGGGCGGACAGCAACAATGTATCACACCCGGATCGGAAAGTAAATAGTTTCATGGTGATAATAATTGTAAAGCCTCGAAAAGGATGGTAAAATAGAGGATAGAATGAAACAGACAACAAGAGGACAAAGCCGTGTATACTTATGAACAGAAGAGATTTTTGAATCCTCAGGAAAATGTAAATATCATCTATTATCACCATGACCGCGCGTGTAAGGTTCATGTTCACGAATTTGTGGAATTGATCTTCATTGCAGAAGGGACAGCCACCCATTATATCGATGGGGAAAGATACGATACGGAGCCGGGGGACCTGCTTTTTGTGAATTACGGACAGACCCATGCCTTTGAAGTGGGTGAGAATTATCAGTATTATAATCTTCTGTATGTTCCGGAATTCTTCAGCGAAGAACTGATCAATTCGGAAAATATTTACGAGATATTTGAGATTTCCCTGTTTCGGGAATTCAAGGACACAAGGGCAATACAGACCCAGATGGTTCGATTCCGGGGAAATGAATTCCTGGAAATAAAGAAGCTGGCAGAAGATATGCACAGGGAATTTCGGCAGAAAGAGATGGGGTATCGATCCGTTTTAAATGGCTACAGCAGAGTGCTTTTTTCGAAAATTCTGAGAAAATTAAAATCAGAGGAAGCAGATGTTCGGGTCCAGACCTGTATCAACCGTCTCACTGCTGACTTACTGGCTTATATTGATGAGAAATGCTTTGAAAAGATATCCCTGAAAGAGATTGCGGCGAAGACCTTCTACAATCCTTCCTATCTCAGCCGTATGTTCAAAAATCAGTATGGTATTGGTCTTTCGGAGTACATTAAGGAGAAGCGGATGGAGGAGGCGGCAAGGCTTCTGACGGCCAGTGATTTGAGTAATGAAGAGATCATGAGCCGGGTGGGGTATGCCGACAGGAAGCAGTTTTACAAAGCTTTTAAGGAAAGTTATCAGCAAACGCCGGCGGAATTTCGAAAGAGCAGGCAGTAGGCGTGTCTGAACTGTTACAGAAAAAAAGGACATATTCTCCGCTGTACAGGCATAAGTATGTACAACAAACATGTATGTACACAAAGCACATGCTTTTGAAGCGCAGCGGGAGGGGCAATATTGTTCGAGGATAAGAAGATAGAAGAAGTCATCCGGTATTTTGGATGTAATGTAGAAAAAGGACTCACACAAGAGGAAGCAGCAAGGCTTCTTAAGCTTAACGGCAGAAATGAAATGAAGGCGGCCCGAAAGAAAACTCTTTTGGAGTCTTTTTTTAAACAATTAAATGATCCGCTGATCTATGTGCTGATTGCGGCAGCGGTGGTATCGGTGATACTTAAGGAAGTCAGCGATGCTGTGATCATCGGCGTGGTGGTCTTCATGAATGCCATAGTGGGGATGGTGCAGGAGGGAAAAGCCCAAAAGGCGCTGGACAGCCTGAAAAAACTGACCAGCCCGAAGGCAGTGGTGATCAGAGGCGGGAGCAGAATGGAGATACCGGCAGCAGAACTGGTAACGGGAGACCTGGTATGTCTGGAAGCCGGCTGCCAGGTGCCGGCCGATCTGCGTCTGATCAGGACCAACAGCCTGAAAATAGAAGAGTCTTCCCTGACAGGCGAGTCTCTGCCCGTGGAGAAGGAAGCATGGTATCAGGCGAAAGGGAATGTGCCTTTAGGAGATCGCCGTAATATGGCATACATGTCCACCATTGTAACATATGGCCGCGGCGAGGGCATCGTCACTGCTACCGGGATGGACACAGAGATCGGTCACATTGCAGGACTGATCTGTGACAGTAAGGAGGAGATGACACCCCTTCAGAAAAGGCTGGGGGAACTGGGAAAAGTGCTGAGCGTAATTTCTCTGTGCCTGTGCGGTGCCTTGTTCGCCATTGCGGTCATTCAGAAGAGAGATATCATGAAAATGCTGTTAACAGCCATTTCCCTGGCAGTAGCAGCTGTACCGGAAGGGCTTCCGGCGGTAGTGACAATCTGCCTGGCATTGAGCGTGACAAGAATGGTGAAGGTCAACACCATTGTGAGGAGGCTGCCTTCGGTGGAAACACTGGGAGCTGTCAGCGTAGTATGCTCTGATAAAACAGGAACACTGACCCAGAATAAGATGACGGTAGAAATCTGTTATCTGAACGGGAAGGAATATGAGGTATCAGGAAGCAGTCTGAAAAGCGGGCGGCAGCTGCTTTTGAACGAACACAGACATTTCTTCCAGGGCCTGGCATTGTGCAATGATGCAGTGCTTGGCAAGAATAACAGACTGGGGGATCCTACAGAGCTGGCCCTGCTTGATATAGGGGAAAAAGTTGGGTTGAAGCGCGAGGCCTTAGAGAAACAAATGCCCAGAATCCAGGAGCTTTCCTTCGATTCCGAGCGAAAGATGATGTCCACCAGGCATAAACTGCCCGGCGGCAGCAGTATCGTGTATACGAAAGGTGCACCGGAGCGGATACTGGGGAAATGTACCTCTATCTGGATGCAGGGAAAAGCTGTGCCTATGACCGGCGCCCACCGCAGACAGATACTCAAGGAAGTGGAGAAACTGTCAGGGGAAGCATTGCGTACCCTGGCGCTGGCCATGAAGGCTGAAGCTGCCGGGGGAGGCAGGATTACGGAAGAGAATCTGACCTTTGTGGGAATGGTGGGAATGAAGGATCCGCCGAGACCGGAAGCAGCAGAAGCAGTTGCATTGTTTAGAGAGGCCGGAGTCAGTACTGTGATGATAACCGGGGATCATGTGGATACAGCCTGTGCCATCGGCAGACAGCTGGGGATTGTGCAGAAACAGGAACAGTGTATGTCCGGGGAGGAATTGGAACGGATCGGAGAAAGTGAATTTTTAGAGCGCCTGGAGGATACAAGAGTCTTTGCCAGAGTATCGCCTGCCCAGAAGGTGCAGATTGTCAAAGGCTTTCAGAACAAAGGCCAGATTGTGGCCATGACGGGAGATGGTGTCAACGATGCACCATCCTTAAAAGCAGCAGATATCGGTATTGCCATGGGGATAACAGGGACCGATGTGGCCAAGCAGGCCTCTGATATGATTTTGACAGACGACAATTTCGCTACCATTGAAAAAGCCATTGAGGAAGGACGCAGTGTCTATGAAAATATCCGTAAATCGGTGATCTTCCTTCTTTCCTCCAATCTGGGAGAAATCATGACCATGTTCACGGCGGTGATCTGCGGTCTGGCCTCTCCCCTAAAGTCCAGTCACATTCTGTGGATCAATCTGATTACCGATTCTCTGCCTGCGCTGGCCCTGGGAGTGGACAAAAACGATACTAAGAGTCTGATGAAGCATTCCCCCAGGCGTCCGGATGAGAGCCTGTTTGCCAGAGGCGGATTCCTGTGTACCTGTTTTTACGGTATATTGATCGCCTGTGCCAGCCTCACGGCATTTCTCATGTTGCCGGTGGGGATCTTGGAACTAAGGGAAATACCCATCAGTTTACAGGGGATAGCAGATTTACTTTTAGAACCGGAGGTGCTATGTAAAGCGCAGACCTATGCTTTCACTGTGCTTGGAATGTCGCAGCTTTATCATGCTGTGGGAATGCGTGATGTACAGCGCTCCATATTTCGAATGAATCATCTGGAAAATAAGCTGATGATACTGGCGTGCGCAGTAGGCTTTGCGCTGCAGTTCGCGGTGACGGAGGTGCCTTTCCTGATTCAGGCATTCGGAACTTCTCATCTGAATGCAAGGGAGTGGATGTATTTAAGTATACTGGCCGCCAGCCCGCTGATTGCCCATGAAGTGGCAGCATTGGCCGGCAAAGATTCCCGAAAAAAATAAGGAGACACCGGGCACTGCAGCATATTAACACCTTGCATGCAGAAAATATTCCCTTGGAGTCATCTTAGTTTTCTGGCGGAACTGACGATAAAAATGAATCTCACTGGAATACCCGCTCATGAGAGCAATCTGTTCCATTTTCAGATTGGTATTCAAAATCAGATCCTTTGCGTATTCTATCCTCATATTGATCAAATCTGTCTTAAAAGGGATTCCGAAGAATTCCTTATATAAGTGCTGAAAATAGGAGGCACTGACATCCAGAGAATCGGCCAGTTCCTGAGGCGTAAAATTCTTATAAGCCTGAGATTGCATGGTCAGTCTCAGGTTTTGCAGTTTAGAGGCATAGGGACTATAGGGAAGTGCGGAATCCTTTTTCTCAATTGCCCGAAGCAGATTATTGATCAGAAGCTGCATAAGCATATCAATATTTCTGAGACGACAGGACTCCTCAGCATAGCTTTTCTCCCAGACCAGCTGCTGGAAATACCGGGAGATGTGTCCGGGATTATCAAGGGGAATGGGCTGGTGAAAAAGCAGACCGCTCTTATCCGGAAAAGCGGGATCATCACAATCAAAATGTAGCCAGTCGTTTTTATAATCGCCTTCAATACTTTGATATTGATAGGGGATATGGGGAAGAACCAGCACGGCACTGCCGGGATTCACGATCAGCTCCACACCATCTATTAAAAAAAGGGAGGGAGATTTAACGTTTAGTATAAGATAGTCGGGATTGCCGTTTGGTCTTGACATAAAAAAGTTATGGGGATGCCTGGCATTGTATCCTGCTGTGTTGACTGTGTACATATTGCGCCTCCTGATTTCGTAAAAGAAATTGCTTCTCACGATTCATAGCTAAAAAGGTTAGTAAATAATATTATAGGACATTGTAGCGAAACTGTCAAATAGCTATAATGAAGTGACTATTACTTTATCGAGGCTATCTGGAAACTGACAGAGCAGGAAATTTTTATATGGTAAAAAATGGAAGATTTTATTTTATAAAAAGACACATACTATTTCCGAAACTACAGATTTGGGAAAGGAGTATGTGCAATGGATTTTGATGGTTCACCGACTGGAGGTTTCCCTTTTACAGAACTGCCGCTTGGATTCGGAATGGCTCTGGCCATGAACGAGGCCGCCATGCAGCATTATGCGGGATTGACCGAAAGTGAGAAAGAAAAGATTATATTAAAGTGCAAAGATGCCACAAGTAAAGAAGAAATGCGCAGAATCGTCGATTCGCTGGTAC
Organism: Acetatifactor sp.; assembly: GCA_045124375.1. Lineage (GTDB taxonomy): Bacteria > Bacillota > Clostridia > Lachnospirales > Lachnospiraceae > Acetatifactor. The sequence continues at coordinate 9,623 of JBGVLR010000007.1, read as the reverse complement.
CGGATGGGAATGCAAGTTCTCTGTATGAAAGCCCGGAAACAACCTGAGACGGACAATCTGAGATGACCTGTGAGATGCAGGGCCATGCTACCGGTTTAAATTCTGATTCCCTTGTTGCACCTGGTACAGTGAAAGACGGCGGATGGTTTAGCACCAACCGCCGTCTATTGTAATAATCTGGCCCGTCATATAAGCGGGAGCCTGAGCTGTCTGGAGAATCAGCTGGGCCACTTCTTCAGGAGTGCCGATGCGGTCGGCAGGAATCTCTGAACGGAGTGCAGCCATATCTTCCTCAGACAGATGACTGTTCATGTCAGTATCGATCACACCGCAGGCGATGGCATTGACCTGAATGTTGCTGGGAGCCAGTTCCTTGGCCAGTGCTTTGGTAAAGGAGTTAACAGCACCTTTGGAAGCAGAATATGCAACCTCCATGGATGCTCCCACATTGCCCCAGACGGAAGAAATGTTGATGATTTTGCCTTTGTGCTTCTTAAGCATCAGAGGAATCGCCAGCTTGCCGGTATAAAAACAGGAATCCAGATTGGTTTGCATGACCTTGTGCCAGTCCTCCACGCTCATATCCGAAAGCAGACCAATATGTGCAATTCCTGCGTTATTAACCAATACATCCAAATCAGTAATGTAACCAAATACGCGGGACACATCATCAAAATTGCCCATGTCCGCCTTGACGGCAAGACAGCGCACGCCATATTCATCCTCCAGCTCCTGTGTAAACTTTTGCAGCTGTGCGATGTGATTTCGGCAGGTCAAATACAAATCATATCCTGCCTGGGCAAAGCAAAGGGCGGCAGCCCGTCCGATACCGCGGGAGGCCCCTGTAATAAGTGCAGTTTTTGTCATTTTGTATCCTTTCTGCGGGGAGAAGAGAAGTCGCTGTATGAGTCAGAGGAAGGGACCGGGAGGGATTGGGGGCGGGGTGTCATTGTCCCGGGCATTGCGCTGAGCCTCGTAGGGCGTCAAAATTGACCCGTGTGGGGGTCAATTTTGCCAGAGTCTCAGCTCCATGGGCCAGAGACACCCCGCCCCCAATCCCTCCCGGCCCCTTCCTCTTCTGTACTGCAATTCTCTTCTTTCCGCATAAACTATAAAACGCGAAAGAGCATATCATACTGCTGCTTTCGTAACTTCCTGTAAGTATACCATGAGAAGACTTGTTTTTCCACCCCAAACCTGTTAAACTAACACTATATTATTGTTGATTAGAGTTATTTATTTATAGTTTTTTCCACAGATTGTCTCTAAACAGTCCTCGGTACCTGGAGCGACCCTAAGGACAATCTATGAACTTAAGCTTTGAAAGGAGGCCACATAATGCCAAAATATGACCTTATTATTATAGGATCCGGCCCTGCCGGTCTGTCGGCTGCAGTTTACGGAAAGCGCGCAGGCCACAATCTGGTGGTGCTTGAGAAAAATTATATGAGCGGCGGTCAGGTACTGAACACCTATGAAGTAGATAATTACCTGGGAATGTCCGGAATCAACGGATTTGACATGGGCATGCAGTTTCGCGCCCATGCGGATAAGCTGGGAGTGGAGTTCGTTACTGCCGAGGTAAATGGAATAGAAGATACAGGAGACAGTAAGTTGGTGCATACAGACCAGGGAGATTACGAAACCAGGGCTGTCATTTATGCAGCGGGCGCGGAACATGCCCATCTGGGAGTGCCGGGTGAGGAAGAACTGGCCGGACGGGGTGTCTCTTACTGTGCCACCTGTGACGGTGCTTTTTTCAGAGGCAAAACCGTGGCTGTAGTAGGCGGAGGAGATGTGGCACTGGAAGACGCCATCTATCTGGCAAGATTTTGTCAGAAAGTATATTGTATCCACAGGCGCGATGAGTTCAGGGGTGCCCATGTGCTGCAGGAAGAGCTGAAAGCGCTGCCCAATGTAGAGATTCTTTATCATACCGTGGTAACGGAGATTGTAGGGACTGAGCGTGTGGAAGAAATCAGTCTGAAAAATGTGGTTACCGATGAAACATCCGGATTAAAGGTGGATGGTGTCTTTATCGCAGTGGGGATCCGCCCTAATACGAAGATTTTATCGGAACTTGTAAGCTGCGAGGAAGGCTATGTGCTGGCAGGAGAGGACTGTGCCACAGATTGTGACGGAATTTATGCGGCGGGAGATGTACGAAAGAAGCCGCTAAGACAGATTGTGACGGCGGTGGCAGACGGAGCGAATGCCGTAGCCAGTGCCGGAGCTTACATCAATGGTTTGAATAAGAAATAAACAGTTCATGAAAGATTTATTGGGCGCCGTGTTTGCGGCGCCTTTAATTGTGCCGCGGATTGCGTGGAGGTGACTGCGGAAGGATGTAAGAGTGCTGTTGCGTGGTAAGGACGCCCGGAAAAGTGAAAAAGCACAGAAAATTCACATATATTTGGTTATTATTTACAGCGGGCTTTTGTTGACAAAATGTAACATCAGTGTTATATTTATTAACGGACGTAATAAATTTGTAACAAATCGAAAGAGATACAATTGCAGGAGGACTACATGGTTCGCATCCCCTTGAAAATTACAACATGTGCTCTGGCAGCAGCCATTGCATTTTCCGGAATGAACATTACCGCACAGGCAGCAGGTATTTCCTCTGTATTGCCCAATGGCGGAGTTAATATAACAATAGCAAAGGGCACCACCCTTGAGACACTTCAGGAAGAAACCGGTGACAATACCGCCAGAATAGAATCGATTCTGGATCAGGTAGCATTGGAAGAGGCACGTAAGGAAGCCGATCTGGAAGCTATCCGTCAGGAAGAGGAAGAACTGAAGAAACTGGTGATCGCCCAGGTGAATAATTATGTGAATGTCAGAAGCATACCCAGCGAAGAAGGAGAGATTCTGGGTAAGCTGTATAATAATTCTGTAGGTACTTATATATCAGAAGAAAACGGATGGTATCAGATTACCTCCGGTACGGTAACAGGTTATGTGAAAGCAGAGTACTGTGTGACGGGTGAAGCAGCAATAGAACTGGCAAAGCAGGTCTGCACCAGATTTGCCACTGTAGATACAGAGACACTTAAAGTTCGTACAGAGCCCAGCCTGGAAGCATCTGTTCTGACTCTGGTTCCTTATAAAGATGAACTTGTAGTATCAGAAGAAGTAGAAGGATGGGTTAAGGTAGATACAGAAGAGGGACTTGGATGGGTATCTACTGATTATGTGATTCTGAGCCGCGAATTTGTGAAGGCTGAATCCAAGGCTGAAGAGGAAGCGCGTCTGGCCAAGGAAGCCGAGGAACGCCGCAAGGCTCAGGAAGCTGCTGCAAAAGCTGCCAAGAAGAACAAGAAGACTACTACAACAACTACAACAACTGCTACAGTTGACACCAGCAGCGGAAGCGAGATGGGTCAGGCAGTTGCAGAATATGCCCTTCAGTTTGTGGGCAATCCTTATGTATACGGCGGAACCAGTCTTACCAATGGTGCCGATTGCTCCGGTTTTGTAATGAGCGTATATGCTAACTTCGGTGTCAGCCTTCCTCATTCTTCCGCAGCAGACAGAAAGCAGGGATATGCGGTTGACGGACTCAGTAATGCACAGCCCGGAGACTTGATCTGCTATTCCGGCCACGTAGCACTTTATATCGGAAACGGACAGATTGTTCATGCGTCCAATTCCAAAACGGGAATTATTGTATCTAAAGCAGATTACAAGAAGATCTTGGCAATCAGAAGAATTTTCTAATCAGACATTGAGAAGATAAAAGCTTCAGATATAAAATATATGGATAAACAAAGCGGAGACAGTGATTTGTTTCCGCTTTTTCTATTAATATTTTTCAGGAGTAAGCATATACTTTTATTGTATGTTCATGCCACTCATGGTCGGAGACGGGCAGAACTTTCTGCCAGGTTCCTCCTGAGAGTGGTAATTTGTCGAAATATTAAAACAAGTGACAGACACCATTTTTTGGCATTGCTTGTGCAATTGTGACAAATACTTTGTAGTGTTTTAGGTGGAATTGGAGTATACGGTGGATTTTGTGGAAAAGTTATCCACACCCAAAAACCGCGAAAAAATGGTAAAAGTTACTTATACACCAACTTATCCACATTATCCACATGAGTATTGTGACAATTATGGTGCAGATATTATGGTAACTTGCGGAACGGATGTTTTGTGAAGTTCTGATAAAAAACAGTTTTTGACGAAAAATGTCGATTTGGGAGTTGACTTTTTAAATGTCATAAACAAGAAAAAATTTATTGAAATTGTTGCAAAAAGCATATTAAATGTGGTATAATGTTCATACAATAAATAACTGAAAGGGATGAGCGGCATGAAATTTGTTATTGTAGGCAGAAATATTGAAGTGACACCTGGATTAAGAGAAGCAGTAGAGGATAAGATTGGAAAGCTTGAAAAGTATTTTAATCCGGACACAGAAGTACACGTAACCCTCAGTGTTGAGAAAGACCGTCAGAAAATTGAAGTAACGATACCGGTGAAAGGCAGTATCATCCGTTCCGAGCAGGTCAGCAACGATATGTATGTATCGATCGACCTGGTGGAAGAGATTATTGAAAGACAACTTAAGAAATATAAGACCAAGATCGTGGACAAGCAGCAGAGCGCAAGCGCTTTCAGTAAGCTGTTCATTGAAAATGATTATATGGATGATGAAGAGATCAAGATTGTTCGTACCAAGAAGTTCGACATCAAGCCCATGTATCCTGAAGATGCATGTATCCAGATGGAACTTCTCGGACACAGCTTCTTTGTATTCATCAATGCAGAGACAGATCAGGTGAACGTAGTATATAAGAGAAAGGGAGATACCTACGGACTGATCGAACCGGAAGCATAATCAGAACAAGTTTTGGAGTGTGTGGAATATCCGCACACTCCTTTTTCATATAATGGGGCAAGGGAAAACGGATCATCGGGAAAGAAATGGGAAAGCAGATAAATCTTAAGTGGCTGCAAAAAGCGATTATAATGGAAGCGGTATTGGTAGCTGCAGCGGCAATCATTGTAACAGTCAGATATAAAACAGGTGATAGCCTTCAGAATGAAGGAACGATAGATACTGCTACTTTAAACGTAGAAAACGGATTTATCAAATGGGTGGATTTCAATGTGAGTTATGAAGCCCTGTGTGAGGCCTACAACTGGGATGTGGAAACGCATGATACGGATCACCCTGTTCATTTTGTGGAGCTTTTGGCCTATACAGCGGCCCGAACCGGCGGGGAATTCGGCAGTGATGCGTTAAAGATTTTGAAAAAAGCAGCCAATCAGCTGGCGGAGGGGGAGACTACTGTAGAAGACCTGACAAAAGATCTGAAGTATTATTCATATTACAGAGAAGCTTATGGGGCTGTTCTGGATGGCATGGTGGGGGAGTTTGAAGAAGAATATGAGGATGAGAACGGAACTAAGAGCTTTCGTAAAACGTATGGGCTGAAGGCTTTTTTTCCATTGGCAAAAGGATTTGATTATACACATTATGACGATTTCGGGGCGGGCAGAAGTTACGGATACCAGAGAAAACATCTGGGACATGACATGATGGGGCAGACCGGAACCCCCATCATCTGTATTGAGTCCGGTTATGTGGAAGCCCTGGGCTGGAATCAGTATGGCGGCTGGCGGATCGGCATCCGCAGCCTGGATGGCAGGCGATACTATTATTACGCCCATCTGCGTCAGAATTATCCTTATGCGGAGGGACTGGAGGAAGGAGATCTGGTAACAGCCGGTGATGTGATCGGTTATATGGGACATACGGGTTACAGTACCACGGAGAATGTGAACAATATTGAAGTAACACACCTTCACTGGGGACTGCAGCTTATTTTTGATGAATCTCAGAAAGAATGTAATAGCGAAATATGGATCGATGTCTACTCGCTGACACGGTTCCTGGCAAAGCATTGCCAGCAGGCACAGAAGGTAGAAGATACCAGGGAATGGGTACGAACTCTGAAGATTGTGGACCCTGAGGTGGAAAAAGTAAGATAAGAATCTTTTATTTTCTTAATAAAAGAGATTGCAAAAGGAACAGGGCTATGTTAAAATAGGTCTAGTGGCAATGACAAAAAAATAACAATCATTGCAAATCCCTGTTGTGAGGGAGTTACCAACGGGTCTTAAGGCCCGCAAACATAAGCTTCTCAAAATATAATCGGAGGAAAAGAAAATGGCAAAGAAAGTAGTATTAGCAGGCGCTTGCCGTACCGCTATCGGTACCATGGGTGGTTCACTGAGCACAGTACCCGCTGCAGAGCTGGGCGCAATCGTTATTAAAGAGGCACTGAACAGAGCAGGTGTTGCTCCTGAAGCTGTAGATCAGGTTTACATGGGGTGTGTAATCCAGGCTGGTCAGGGACAGAACGTAGCACGTCAGGCTTCCATCAAGGCTGGTCTTCCTATCGAAGTACCTGCAGTTACCATGAACGTGGTATGTGGTTCCGGTCTGAACTGTGTTAACCAGGCTGCTCAGATGATCATGGCCGGCGATGCTGATATCGTTGTAGCAGGTGGTATGGAGAACATGTCCATGGCTCCTTATGCTATCCCTCAGGGCCGTTATGGTTACCGTATGGGCAATGCAACCATGGTAGATACCATGATCAAAGATGCATTGTGGGATGCTTTCAATGATTATCATATGATCAAGACCGCAGACAATATCTGCGAAGAGTGGGGACTGACCAGAGAAGAACTGGATGAGTTCGCATTAAAGAGTCAGCTGAAGGCTGAAGCAGCTCAGAAGAGCGGCGCATTTGACGCTGAAATCGTTCCTGTAATGGTTAAGAAGAAAAAAGAAATGGTAGAATTCAAGGTGGATGAAGGTCCTCGTCCCGGTTCTACAATCGAAGGTCTTGCAAAGCTTCGCGCTATCAATCCCGGCGGATTCGTTACCGCAGGTAATGCTTCCGGTATCAACGATGGTGCAGCAGCAGTCGTTGTTATGAGCGAAGAAAAGGCTAAAGAGCTGGGCGTTAAGCCTATGGCTACTTTCGTAGCAGGTGCTCTTGCAGGTGTTCGTCCTGAGGTTATGGGTATCGGCCCTGTAGCTTCCACCAAGAAGGTTATGGCAAAAGCCGGCATGAAGATCGAAGACTTCGATATCATCGAAGCTAACGAAGCTTTCGCAGCTCAGTCTATCGCAGTTGGTAAGGATCTCGGAATCGATGTTGACAAGCAGCTGAATCCTAACGGCGGTGCAATCGCACTTGGTCATCCCGTAGGTGCTTCCGGATGCCGTATCCTGGTTACTCTGCTTCATGAGATGCAGGCTAAGGGCGCTAAGACCGGTCTGGCTACCCTGTGCATCGGCGGTGGTATGGGTTGCTCTACTATCGTTAAGATTGAAGATTAATATCAGACAATAGTCATGGAGAGTTCCCTTTATGAGTACTCTCCATGAGTTATGCAAAGACAATGTATGAAATGGGCGTTAAAGTCTGTTTTTATTACATATTATAAAGTTCACATGTAAGACACGGACTAAGGTCTGTGCGGATAGGAGTTTAGAAGATGGAATACATCGTATATGAACAGAAAGGCAACTACGGCATCATCACTATCAGCCGTGAAAGAGCACTGAATGCTCTGAATTCTACCGTTCTGGAAGAGCTGGACCAGACTCTGGACAGCATCGATCTGGCAGAAGTAAGATGCCTGATCTTAACCGGTGCAGGTGCTAAATCTTTCGTAGCAGGCGCAGATATCGGAGAAATGAGTTCTCTGACCAAGGCTGAAGGTGAAGCTTTCGGTAAGAAGGGAAATGATGTTTTCCGTAAGCTGGAGACATTCCCTGTTCCTGTGATCGCTGCAATCAACGGTTTCGCTCTGGGCGGCGGCTGTGAGATCGCTATGAGCTGTGACATCAGAATCTGCTCTGACAATGCTGTATTCGGACAGCCTGAAGTGGGTCTGGGTATTACCCCCGGTTTCGGCGGAACTCAGAGACTGGCTCGTCTGGTAGGCGCCGGCATGGCTAAGCAGATGATCTACACTGCACGCAACATCAAGGCAGATGAAGCTTACAGAATCGGTCTTGTAAATGCAGTATACACTCAGGAAGAGCTGCTTCCCGCTGCTGAGAAGATGGCTGCAACTATTGCAAAAAATGCTCCCATTGCAGTTCGTAACTGCAAGAAGGCTATCAACGATGGTCTGGAAGTAGATATGGATCAGGCTATCGTAATCGAAGAGAAGTTGTTCGGCGACTGCTTCGAGACAGAAGATCAGAAATACGGAATGGCATTCTTCCTGGACAAGAATAAGGAAAAAGTAAAAGAACCGTTCAAAAACTGCTAATATCCGTAGGAAATCAGGCGCCTGCGAAGCAGGCATTTGATTTCACCTGATGTTTGCACCGAAAGAATCGAAGAGTGCGAAGCACGGCAGCAGCGAAACTGCCGGATTCTTTAGGTGTCGACTTGCAATAAAACAAATAAATCAATATTATATAATAACATAACAAGGAGGATTTACCATGAAGGTAGGTATTATTGGTGCCGGTACTATGGGTCAGGGTATTGCGAAAGCATTTGCCCAGGTTGAAGGATATGAGGTTGCTCTCTGCGATATCAAGCAGGAGTGGGCAGAAGGCGGCAAAGCCAAAATCGCAAAGGGCTATGCTAAGCTGGTAGAAAAAGGTAAATTAACTCAGGAAGCAGTAGATGCAATCCTGGCTAAAATCGTTCCCGGTTTAAAGGAAGACTTATGCGCAGACTGTGATCTGATCGTTGAAGCAGCATTTGAAAATATGGAAGTTAAGAAGACTACCTTTGCTGAACTGGACAAGATCGCAAAGGCTGACTGCATCTTCGCATCCAACACTTCCAGCCTTTCCATCACTGAGATCGGCAACGGACTGAACCGTCCTATGATCGGTATGCACTTCTTCAATCCTGCAGACCGTATGAAGCTGGTTGAAGTTATCGCAGGCGTAAACACTCCTCAGGAAACCGTTGATGCTATCAAGAAGATTTCTGAAGAGATCGGCAAGACTCCTGTTCAGGTAAATGAAGCTGCCGGTTTTGTAGTAAACCGTATTCTGATCCCTATGATCAACGAAGCTGCTTTCATCAAAATGGAAGGTGTTTCCGATATTGCAGGTATTGACGCAGCTATGAAGCTTGGCGCAAATCATCCCATGGGCCCCCTGGAGTTAGGTGATTTCGTTGGTCTGGATATCTGTCTGGCAATCATGGATGTTCTTTATAATGAAACCGGTGACAACAAGTATCGTGCATGTCCTCTGCTCCGTAAGATGGTACGTGGCGGCAACCTTGGAGTTAAGACCGGAAAAGGCTTCTATGTATATAATGCAGACAGAACCAAGACACCTGTTGATGCTCAGTAAGTAAATTATATCAATTTGGAGGAAATAGAATCATGGATTTCACTTTAAGTAAAGAACATGAAATGGCGCGTGCTCTTTTCAAAGAGTTCGCTGAAAAAGAAGTAAAGCCTCTTGCTCAGGAGGTTGATGAGACAGAAGAATTCCCCAGAGCCACAGTTGAGAAAATGGCTAAAATCGGATTCTTAGGCATTCCTGTTCCCAAGGAGTACGGCGGACAGGGCTGTGATCCTTTGACATATGCAATGTGTGTAGAGGAACT
>JBGVLR010000006.1:0-2425 GCA_045124375.1 Acetatifactor sp. | reverse complement strand
CACATAAGAATATGCACTTTTAACGAAGGAGGATATGCACTATGGCAATTTATCACTGCAGCATCAAAATTATCGGCAGGAGCGATGGAAAATCGGCAGTTGCTTCTTCTGCCTACCGCTCCGGCGAAAAGCTCATGGATGACCGCACAGGTCTTGTCCATGACTTTACGAAAAAACGTGGTGTGGTATTTACAGAAGTTGCACTTCCGGCACATTCTCCGCCGGAATACGCTGACCGGAATGTATTATGGAATGCGGTGGAAATGATAGAAAAGAAATCCAATGCACAGCTGGCAAGGGAAATAGAAGTGGCACTTCCAAAGGAACTTTCCAGGGAATGTCAGATTGAAATTGTAAGAAGATATGTGCAGGATAATTTTGTTTCCGTTGGCATGTGTGTCGACTGGGCATTGCATGATAAGGGTGATGGCAACCCCCATGCTCACATTATGCTGACCATGCGTGGCATCAAACCCGATGGCACATGGGCACAGAAGGAAAAGAAGATTTATGCCCTTGATGAAGACGGAAACCGCATTCCACTCATTGACCCTGCTACCGGAGAGCAGAAGCTTGGTAAACGGAATGAAAAGCTTTGGAAACGCACTACTGTAGAACCAAATGACTGGAACAAACACAGTAAAGCAGAAATCTGGAGAAAATCGTGGGCAGATATCTGTAACGAATATCTGTCTTTGGAACAGCAGATTGACCACAGAAGTTACAAACGGCAGGAGCTGGATTTAGAGCCTACCATCCATGAAGGGTATCGTGCCCGCAAGATGGAGAAGGCAGGCTTTGTTTCTAATCGGTGCGAATACAACCGCATAGTAAAAAAGCTGAATGAACTGAAAGGTAAATGGTTTCTTACGGTGAAGGAATTACAGAAAACCATTATGGAGAGAGGACGGATTTTATATGAACGAATTACAGGATACTTTAGAGGAAATCATGGAGATTTTCAAATGTCAGGAAGACATGCTGGATATTCTAGAGAACCAGCAGTATCAGCTGGAGCAGTTGAAACTGGCGAATCAGGAACAGCAGGAATTGCTGGAGAAATTAAATGCCGAGAACAGGAGGCTCTCAGTCGAAAATCGGAATCTGATCGTACAGAATCAGAAATTAGCAGCACAGAACAGGCAATTGCAGGAATTATGCAGAGAGTAAAAGAGAAAGCGAGGGAACGTGATGAACGAATCAGAAAACTTATGGAACGCAGACAGTCTTTTGAAGCTGTCGGAGGATTTACAGGTAGAGAACGAGCAGTACCGCTCACTGCTGGCACAAAAGGAGAATCAGATACAGATGCATTTATCCGATGTGCAAAAGCTGAAATCGCAGATACGCTCCATGCAATCGACGATAGCAGAACAAGGGCAAGAGATTCAGAAGCAGAACGCTCATATCGCCAGATTAGCCGAGAGCGATTTGGTACTGGTGGAGAACGAGAAGTTGAAAAAGGAAAATCAGCAAGTGCTGGCAGAGAGAGAGAAGGCTCAGAGAATCTTCGCAGAAGCCGAGAAAAAGGCAGAGAACGCTGATGTTGTCTTAATGAAAGCGAAGGCATTGGAAGCTGATTTTAACAAGCATATTTCCGTTGAAGCTAAGCATATCTGCAAGCAAGTAAAAGCAGATATGCAAATGCAGTTACAGGAAAAGTTGCGAACGCAAACCGCTACACTTAGCGTATGGACATGGGTAATTGCTTTTATCAGCATTGTTCAAACTGTTTATATCTTTTTTGTCAACAAGGATGTAGTTGCCACCATACCTGATTGGTTTCTGCATCGTGGCAGGAATGTGATGAACGTTTCAAACTTGCTTTGTAGGGTGTATCAGTGGTGCTATGATTATCTGGCTCAGTATGTCCATTCCTATGTGGCAGTTGGTATTATTGCTTTAGTGTCTGTTGGGATTGCGGCAGGCGTATTTGTACTTGTGAAAATAGCATTTGACAGGATTACAGAAAAGTGTGATGACCGATGGCAATATTACAAAAACACTGGTGTTGCAGAACTTAGAAAGGCTGTGTCCGTAGCACTTTGTGTTGTCAGTGTTACATTGTCAATGTTATCTGTTTCACTGATTCCGGTAGATATTAATGTGCTAAGCTGGTGGCTTATTCTTTCGGCAGGTCTGAATCTTTTGTATCATGGCAGCTGTAAGGGCAGTTACCATTAAGGCATAAAAGTACTCCCATGGGCAGATGAAATCTGCTCACGGGAGAGTAATACAAAGGCGGTACAAACTGAAATTTTCGTGTCCTTATACCTTTGCACACTTTAAAAGTAATATCCCTTTCATTACTAATAGCAGAAATACTACAGCCACTGCATAGGATTCTCTGGTTATTGCAAATAATAACACTGATAAGGTACTAATCAACATTGATACCTTTGTTGCCACCTTATTATATCTTTGC
>JBGVLR010000005.1:0-17907 GCA_045124375.1 Acetatifactor sp. | reverse complement strand
GAAAAGCGCATGCTTGCATGCGGCTTTTCCTGCCTGGGCTGACGAAGGGAGCGCCGGTTTATGAGCAAAGGTAGCCGCAAAGCGGCGGAGAGCACCGCAGGTGCGGCTTTGCGAATGGCGCGGAGTGAACAGTAACTTTTTCTCATATTTATTATAGAGATATCGCCTGAAACCCCTTGTTAATTTTATGCAAAAATGGTAGAATGATATCAATAAAAACTATGCACAATTCCATGTAGTTTTTTCCAAATGCTGTTTGTGAAACGGAAATATGCATAATTTTCATTAACATTTATAATAGAAGGAGAATCTTTATGGCAAAAGAAATGATCGCAATGATCCTTGCCGGCGGACAGGGTTCCCGCTTATATGCCCTGACTCAAAAGCTGGCAAAACCAGCAGTTCCTTTTGGCGGAAAGTATCGTATCATCGATTTCCCCTTATCCAACTGCGTGAATTCCGGAATTGATACCGTAGGCATCCTGACTCAGTATCAGCCTCTGGTACTGAATGAATACATAGGTAACGGACAACCCTGGGACCTTGACCGTCTCTATGGCGGTGTACACGTTCTGCCCCCTTATCAGCAGGCATCCGGCTCTGACTGGTATAAAGGTACCGCTAACGCAATTTATCAGAACCTGACTTTTATCGACAGATATGATCCTCAGTATGTAATCATCCTGTCCGGTGACCAGATTTGTAAACAGGATTACAATGATTTCCTGAAATTCCACAAAGAAAAAGGTGCCGAGTTCAGTGTAGCAGTTATGGAAGTGCCTTGGGAAGAGGCATCCCGTTTCGGTCTGATGGTAGCCGATGAGGACTCCCGCATTACTGAGTTCCAGGAGAAGCCCAAGAATCCCAAATCCAACCTGGCATCCATGGGTATCTATATTTTCAACACCGATGTACTGAAGAAGTATCTGATTGAAGACGAAGCTGATCCCGATTCTGAAAATGACTTCGGTAACAACATCATTCCCAACCTTTTAAAGGATGGCCGCAAGATGTACGCTTACCGCTTTAATGGTTACTGGAAGGATGTAGGAACCATTTCTTCGCTGTGGGAAGCCAACATGGAAGTCATGGATCCGGAGCACAGCGGAATCGACTTGTTTGACGAAAACTGGAAGATCTACAGCCGCAACAGCGGTAAGACCGGTCATAAGATCGGAGCAAATGCTATTGTTGAGAATTCCATGATCACTGACGGCTGCCGCATCGATGGTACCGTAAAGCATTCCATCCTCTTTGCAGGTGTTAAGGTAGAGCAGGGGGCTCATGTAGAAGATGCAGTTATAATGGGCAATACTACTATTAAGGCCGGCGCTAATGTGGCACATTGTATCGTGGCAGAAAATGCGATCATTGGTCAGAATGCAGTCGTAGGTGCTATGCCGACCGATGATGAAAAAGGCGTTGCTACCGTAGGTCCCGGCGTATATGTAGGTGACAATGCCAAAGTAGGACCTAATGCCATGGTCCACAATAATGTAAAGGATGGTGAAGAACAATGGTAAATTCCAACATAGATGCACTGGGCATTATTTTCCCGAACAGCTATGATAATCGAGTTCCCGAACTGGTCAGCGAACGCCTTATGGCTTCCATTCCTTTCGCAAGCCGTTATCGTATGATTGACTTTTTATTATCCAGCATGGTAAACTGCGGTATTGATAATATCTCTGTTATCGTGCGTAAGAATTACCGCTCTCTGATGAGACATTTAGGTTCCGGCCGTACCTGGGACCTTACCCGTAAGAATGGCGGTTTGAACATCGTTCCTCCTTATGCAGAGAAGACTGTCAAGGTTTATAACGGACGTGTAGAAGCGCTTGCAAGTATTCTCGAGTTCTTAAAAGCTCAGAAAGAAAAATACGTTATCATTTCCGACACCAACATTGCAGCTAATTTTGATTTTTCCGATATGTTCAAAGCACATATTGAAAGCGGTGCAGATGTAACGATTGCTTATAAAAGAGAAGAAATACCTTATGGTTTCATGAACCTTCAGGCTACAATGACCAGCGAGCTGTATTATACACTGAGCATGGACGAAGGACGCGTAAAAGAGATTCAGATCAACCCCAAGGAATATGGCCCTCAGAACTTCTCCATGAACATTTATCTGCTTTCCAGAGAATTATTAATTCAGTTAATCACAGATGCCTATGTACGTGGACATGCATATTTTGAGCGTGACATTCTGGCTCCCCAGCTTGAGACTCTGAAGGTATACGGTTATGAATTCAACGGATACAGCGCACGTATCAGTGATATCAAGAATTACTTTGATGAGAACATGAAGCTTCTCGACGATGAGAATCTGGACGCACTGTTCAGTCCCTCTCCTATCTATACCAAGGTTCGTGACGACAACCCTACCAGATATATCGGCGCTGCCAAGGTAAAAAATGCAATGGTAGCCGATGGTTGTGTCATTGAAGGAGAAGTAGAGAACAGTATACTGTTCCGTGGTGTCAAAGTGGGCAAGGGTGCTAAAGTTAAAAATTGTATCCTGATGCAGGATACCGTAATCGAAGGCAACGCCGAAGTCGAGTATATGATTACCGACAAAGAGGTAACAATCACCTCCGGCAAGTCCCTGAAAGGCTCCGACTCCTTCCCGGTATTCGTAGCACCTTACAGAACTGTATAACATCCCTTCTTTATAATGTTAAGAAAACGCTTTTGGCGCCATTGGCACTGAAAGCGTTTTCAGTCTTATATTACCGGAAAGGAGATATTTTATGCCAAAATCAATGACTTATCAGGAATCACTGACAGAATTTCAAAAGCTTGTAGCCACCAGTGATAACATCGTCTTCTTCGGGGGTGCCGGCGTATCCACAGAAAGCGGTATTCCTGATTTCCGCAGTGTAGACGGACTTTATAATCAGCAGTATGATTATCCGCCGGAAACGATTCTGAGTCATAGCTTCTACCGCCGTAACCCTCAGGAATTCTATCGCTTTTATCGCAATAAAATGCTTTTTCTGGATGCCGCACCTAATGCTGCTCACAGAAAACTGGCAGAATTGGAACAACAGGGCAAGTTGAAAGCTGTCATCACCCAGAATATTGACGGTCTGCACCAGGCAGCCGGCAGCAAGACTGTATTAGAACTGCACGGTTCTGTGCTGAGAAATTACTGCGAACACTGTCATGCTTTTTATGATGTTCACTATATCAAGGACGGCACCGGTGTACCGAAATGTAAAAAATGCGGCGGACCTGTGAAACCGGATGTAGTTCTCTATGAGGAAGGTCTGGATCAGAAGACACTGAATGCTGCCGTTTCTTTCATTGCTCATGCTGATATGCTGATTATTGGCGGTACTTCTCTCGCTGTATATCCAGCCGCCGGTTTGATCGATTATTTCAGTGGTGATAAGCTGGTAGTAATCAATAAGTCCCCGACCCCCAGGGACAGCTTTGCCGACCTGGTGATTCAGGGCCCCATCGGGGAAGTATTTTCTGTACTATAAGATTTGCTGTATGATAGGATCTGTTATTTTCAAACAGGCGGCTGTTGGTATGATAACCTGTCAGCCGCCTGTTTCACTTTATGTATTATCTTTCAAAGCATCATTTTCTTCTGCAATTTCTTCTGCAATCTCTTCTGCAATTTCTTCCAATCCATGAAGAATACCTGCAGATAATTCTTCTGCAAGAATCTGCTGGTACGACTCACTATTAAGCTTCTTACATTCTGAAGAATTGGTCAGAAATCCGAGTTCAACCAGAATGGCCGGTGCCTCTGTGTGCTGTGTCACATAATAAGTTTCTTCCCGGTAACTGCGGCTGGTAATATCTTTGCACTGCTTGACTATTTCCATAAGATATTTAGCATAGTCCTCTCCCAACTCACTGCCTTCCGGATAGTAGCATTCCAGTCCCTTTATAGAAGAATCATCCTCATAAGAATTACAATGAATGCTCACAAACAGATCAGGACCTTCGGCATTCGATATATCTACGCGTTCCTGCAGCTTCAGAAATTCATCTGTTTCTCTGGTCAGTACCACGTTCACACCCTGCTCCTCCAGGATCTCCTGCATAAGTTTTACAACCTTCAGATTAATATTTTTCTCATAACCCTTGCCGGACTCCGTACCAACATCCTTCCCGCCATGACCGGCATCCAGCACCACAGTCCATCCGTCTTCGGCTTCGTCCTTATTGTTTGCATTCTTCGTGTCTGTTATCTTGGTATTCTTAGCAGAAGTGTCTTCTCCCAATGCCTCCGTTCCCAAAACAGCACCCTCATTCAAATCCGAATTGAGTTTATCCATATCCAGGACATCGATTATCACTGCTTCCTGATTCTGCATGGCCTGGCTGCTGACGCTCTCCTGCCTATCGCCGAAAAGAGAATCCCGCACATACAGGAACCCACATCCCATCAGTATAATAATCCCGGTAAATGCCAGCACAACTGCTGATCTGACAATATATGCAAGTGCAATCCGCCTTTTGCTGTGATGCTTGCGATACCTGCCACATCTTCTTTTTCTTTTGTATTCATCCTGTGTCATTGGTTACGTTCCCCCAGCCTCTATGTACTTGCTTCTCTGTCACGCGCGAAGCATCTTTTTGGCTATTATCCCAGACGGTTGTGTCTAATTTGTATCTTTTATGGATATAATCTCCAAATTTTATTTTACCACATTCAGGTAATCTGCGCAATGTTGAAAAAGTACAATCAAGCGGTGTTTCGCAAATGGTGCTGAATGACTGTAACTATAACATCAGCCGGTACTGCATTTTGCATCACCGGCTGATCTGTTTTCCAATATGATTACTTTTTTCCCTTCCATCACAATCAGAGTTATCAGTCAAGTCATTCAAGACCTTTCTGATATTATCATAAATGAATTCCGGCTTTACATCGCTTGCAGCCACATCGTCCATAGTTCCCTCTCCGCTGAGAACGAAGATAGAACTGATGCCGGCATTGACACCACAGGCAATATCAGTATAGAGACGGTCTCCCATGACTGCTGTCTCTTCCGGTTTAAATCCTGTCTTTTCCATAGCAAGCAGTGCCATGGTAGGCTCCGGTTTGCCGATAAAGATGGGCTTACGCTTAGTAGCGTTAAAAAGCATCTGACTCACGGAACCACAGTCCGGCACATAGCCATACCAGGTAGGGCATACCCAGTCAGGATTCGTAGCAATATAATCCACACCTTTATTCAATAAAATACAGGCATCCTCCAGCTTCTGAAAAGTCAGTTCCGTATCAAAGCCCATGCACAGACAGTCAATATCCTCTTCCAGCTTATCGGTTATAGGAAGTCCCGCGTCTTTCAACTGCTCCATAAAAGAAGTGGTACCAAACGCATAAATTTTATGGTATTGCTTCTTCTCCAGATACAATACGGTAGCGTTAGTAGAAGTCAGGAAATCCTCTTCCGTGGTAGCAATCCCCAGCTTACCCAGCTTTTCGATATACTTATCCACACTTTTGGAGGAATTATTGGTCAGGAAAATATATCTTCCCCCGATCTTCTTAACATACTCCAGGAAATCCATAGTACCGTCAAACAGGTCATCATCCAGGTAAATGGTACCGTCCATATCTAACAAAAATAATTTCTTATCCTTTAATGTGCTCAACTCTTCTCTTTCCTTCCCCACAATTCTGCTCTGCTGGTGGAAATGCCGGAGGCGCCGCTGTGAACGGCTTCCTCGATTTCCTTCCTGGTCTCTATGAGGCCGCCTGCGATAATCGGTATATTCAGGCTCGCTTTCAGGTCTGCAATTACCTTGGTCACAATTCCCGGCATGATTTCAATCATATCCGGGCGTGAAGATTTGATGGCCTCCAGAGTCGTATTCACAGAATGCGAATCTACAATAAAGAAACGCTGTACTGTAAAAAGGCCTGCTTCCCTTGCAGCCTTTATGATATTCACCCTTGTGCTGATGACCCCATCCACACCCATTTTCTTCACATAAACCAGGCCGGGCTTATCTTTCCCCAAACCTTCCGCCAGATCCATATGGAGGAAGATCTTCTTGCCGGACGCATGCACCGCCCGGACTGTATCTTCCAGAGTCAGGATATTGGGATTCAGGCAAAATATCAGTTTTACCTGGGACCGCCTTGCCGCTTCCAGCTCCTGCTCCGTTCTTACCGCTGCTATAATCATTGTCCCTCACACTCCGCTGCGCAGACAGTACTGCGCAGCTATGTATCTCAAATTTATCAAATTATTATGCATTCTCAGTTGCAACAACATTGCTTCCGAATACATCTTCTATTATGACATCTCCGATATGAATTGGCAAGTGTGCAGTTGCAGAATTGATCATTTTCATGCATTCGAACATCTTAGCCTTGGGAATAGGGCGGTCAGTCTTTACGGAAATGACCCGTCCATCCTCACAGCGAACGGTGCTGGTAATAGTTCTCATAGGATTGCAGCATTCATCTTCTGCATATTTAACACCACGAGGACAGCTGTTGCCGGTAACGCTGAGTACTTTGCCATCTTCTATTTCTACTTTCAGTCCGCACCCTCTGGGGCAGATGATACATGTCAGTTCTCGTGTCATCTTAATTTACCTCCAATTCAAAATGCAGTTCTGCGGCATTTTCAAATGCGGCACTCTTGAGAACGATGCTCTCCATCTCGCCGGGTGCCACTTTCAGCTTCTTTCTGCTGAATACCTTTTCCTGCTTGTCATCATATACGTTAATGGTTACATTGTGGTAAATGTCTGCCACGCGGAAGAATACGGAAATATCCTTCTTCTCAGTGATTACCTGAGGTACTGTGTAGCGGATCTTGCCATCGGTCTTCACAGGAATATTTACTTTCTCTGCCTGATTCTGACCTAAAATATATTCAGCTGCGCTCTTACCTGCGATTTCGGACTCTTCGGACACATAGTCTACCAGGTCATGTACATGAAGTACATTACCGCAGGCAAAGATACCTTCAACGGAGGTCTGCCTGTTCTGGTCTACAACAGCACCGTTGGTAATGCGGTCCAGGTTCACGCCTGCAGACTTGGAAAGTTCGTTTTCAGGAATCAGACCTACGGACAGAAGCAGGGTATCACAGGGAATATACTCCTCAGTTCCTGCAATAGGTTTACGGCGCTCGTCTACCTTGGCAATGGTAACACCTTCCAGTCTCTCACGTCCGTGAATCTTAACTACGGTGTGGCTCAGCTTCAAAGGAATATTGAAGTCGTTCAGACACTGTTCGATATTTCTTACCAGGCCGCCGGAGTAAGGCATCAGTTCACAGACTGCATGTACCTTGGCACCTTCCAGAGTCATACGTCTTGCCATGATCAGACCGATATCACCGGAACCCAGAATAACGACTTCCTTACCGGGCATATAACCCATGCGGTTTACATACTTCTGGGCAGTACCTGCGCTGTAAATACCTGCGGGACGGGTTCCCGGAATGTTCAGCGCACCCTTGGAACGCTCTCTGCAGCCCATTGCCAGGATAACTGCTTTAGCCTGAATCTGGAAAATACCGTCTTCTTCGTTGGTAGCTGTGATCACTTTATCTTCTGTAATATCCAAGACCATGGTACCCAGTTTTACGGGAATACCCAGTTCCTGTACCTTCTGCTCATATTTCCACGCATATTCAGGTCCGGTCAATTCTTCCCCGAATTTGTGCAGACCGAAACCGTTATGAATACACTGCTGCAAAATACCGCCCAATGCCTTGTCTCTTTCCAGAATCAGGATATCTTTAACACCATTTTCATATGCTGCCACTGCCGCACTCATGCCTGCAGGGCCGCCGCCTATAATTACCAGTTCTGTCATGTCTACACCTCCTTTGTCCTGGACACATTTACATAAGAATTGCGGCCGGACTTCGTTACCTTTTCAATCGGAATATTTCTTTCCTGTGCAATCAGTTCCACGATATGAGGAGAACAGAAACCACCCTGGCAACGTCCCATCTGTGCTCTGGTTCTTCTCTTTACACCATCCAGATCCCATGCTTTCGGGTTGGTACGCAGTGCTGCCAGAATTTCACCTTCGGAAATACCTTCACAACGGCATACGATCTTACCGTAAGCTTTATCTTTCTTGATGATCTCCATCTTTTCTTCCATAGAAGCTTCTCTGAAATGATGCATGGGTGCTCTGTAAGGATTAAAGTCTGCCTTGGGTGCCAGTTCTACACCCTGCTTTGCCACCATCTCTGCTACATACTCTGCAATAGCAGGAGATGCGGACAGACCGGGAGATTCTACACCGGCTACATTGATGAATCCCTCTACGGGAGCAGTGATAATGAAATCACCTGTGCTTCCTACCGCGCGCAGACCACAGAACGAAGTAATGGTCTTTCCGAAAGGAACGGTACTTACATTTTCCAGAGCCTCTTTGATGATCTTATCAAAGCCTTCCTGTGTGGTGGAAGTATCCTGCTTGTCAGTCATGTCTACGGAAGTAGGACCGGTCAGCAGATTTCCGTCTACCGTAGGAGTTACCAAAATACCTTTACCCATCTTGGAAGGCGTTCTGAAAATTGTGTGGGAAACCATGCCGCCGCATTCTTTATCCAGAAGGATATATTCGCCGCGTCTGGGATGTACGGTAAAGGAGGTATCTCCTACCATTCCTGCAATCTTATCGGTATACAGACCTGCTGCATTGATCACTACCTTAGCCTGTACCTTCTGGCCATCTGCAGCTGCGATCTCATAAATACCATCCTTCTTTTCGATACCGCTTACTTCGAAGTTGCGCAGAAGTTCGGCACCATTATCCATGGCATTACCGACTGCTGCAATAGTCAGCTCATAAGGGCAGATAATAGCACCTGTAGGTGCATCCAATGCACATTCTACGTTGGCGGAAAGATTGGGCTCCATTGTGTGAAGTTCTTCTTTCTCAACGATACGCAGGCCCTTTACGCCATTAGCCTGGCCTCTCTTTAACAGGGTCTCAATACCCGCTCTGTCTTCTTCTGAAAAACCGATAACAAGAGAACCGTTCTTCTTGTATTTTACGCCCAGTTCCTGTGCTACCTGTTCCATCATTTCAGAGCCACGCACATTCAGTTTCGCTTTTAACGTCCCCTCCTCTGCATCAAATCCTGCATGAACAATAGCAGAATTTGCTCTGGTGGCTCCCATAGCTACATCATTTTCTTTTTCCAGAATACAGATCTTTAAATCATATCTGGACAGTTCTCTTGCAATCATACCGCCGATTACACCGGCACCGATTACCGCAACATCAAACATGGCTTTTCTCCTTCCCATTCTCACTATAATTCTTCAATATATTGAATACCCTTTGCATGAGATAAAATATCAATCATCTCTGCATGAGTACGTTTCACATCACTTGCGACTGTCAGTATATAGCTGGCAGACCTCTGCTTGCCTTTGTCCTTCTGATAAACCTCTTCCTGGCTCACCTGAATATTGGACACTTCAAAATGATTCTCTCTTGCATACTGAATAAAATCGCTAAATGTACCTTTACTTCCATTATACTCAATGTACAGGTCCAGATATTTAGAACGCTGTCTCATCCAGACATCAAATTTGTGAAGACCTGATACCGTAAACATAATGGCCAGACTGCCGATAATGGCACCCTCATAAAATCCGATGCCGATAGC
Source organism: Acetatifactor sp. (assembly GCA_045124375.1). Lineage (GTDB taxonomy): Bacteria > Bacillota > Clostridia > Lachnospirales > Lachnospiraceae > Acetatifactor. The sequence goes on along the minus strand of JBGVLR010000005.1, from coordinate 8,278 downwards.
CAGGCCGCAGCATGCCGATGTCCACAATCCGGCCGCTGTCGTCAATCCTTTGATCTGATTTCTGCCGGTCACCATGATCGTTCCTGCTCCCAGGAAACCGATACCGTTGATAACCTGCGCTCCCAGACGCACCGGGTCACTGACGTTATAGGTGTCATACACATACTGATTGGTCATCATGACTAACGTTGCCCCAAGGCAGACCAATATGTAAGTACGAAATCCCGCCGGACGGTTCTTGCGTCCTCTCTCCAGTCCCAGGCCGCCTCCTATCAGAATCGCCAGAACGATTCTGACCATGATGGATGCAAGGTTTACACCTCTTAAATACTCCATCACCTGCTCCACGATAAAGACCACTTCCTTCTCAATTTCAGAGCATTCAGCGCAACACTGACCGCCCTGCATTGTACCCCGAACCCCAATTCATGGCACAAAAAAAGACGCAACAAAACAAAGAGGTCTCCCTCTTGTTTTGATACGTCTCCTAATCTCTGTATCGAAATCATTATAACATTGCGGTTACATTTTGTCAACCACATGGATTCCCATATTTTCCAGAGCATATTTTCCAGAGAATGAAGTCTTGCTCACCTAACTTATACTTTTGGTGTATGCGGTACTAAGCAACACAATACGCTGCTTTTCAGGAATAACAACAGACCTTCTAACCAACCAATATGTTTCCCACAAGACCGGTAGGCGGCAACGGCAAGTAAGAAGACAATTCATCCCGTTCCCGATATCCCAAGCTACTCATTACATCAATACGTAAATGATTCTTTCCGCTTTTCAGCTTACCATCTATCTCAAAGCGATAAGGTCTTGCCACCACAGAACCACAATATTCTCCATTCACCCAAAGCTGTGCTGTCTCTCCTACTGTTGTAAGGGATATCGTCCGGTATTTTTCCGGCTCACAGGTGTTCCAGACAGCTTCATAGCGGATTACTCCACCGAAATAGGGCAGTTCTACGGAAAGGTTGTGAAGTTCTGTCAATGGATAATTACTAAATTCCTGCTTACCTGCAGGGCAGATACCTACCTTCCAGGTTAGGGACAATTCCTTTATCTGTCCATCGCCGTAATCATACGGTGATAATGCTTCATCCCACTCATCGCAACAGACCAATATCGCCTGCGCCGGTTTCAGGAGTACTCGCACACTGTTGCCTTGTTGTTCAGGCTGATACACACGATTATTCCATGCATCATAGAACACTTTACTGCCCTCTGCCCCAAAAGTAACCTGCACATCAATCTCTTCAAAAATATCCTCATTCCACAACATAATCACATCACTGACACCTCGTTTGGTATGGAAGAAGCGGAGGCTTGGACATTCTGTTGATACTTTCACATGCTTTAAGCCCTGTTTTGCACACTCCTTAGTCAGTTCCGTAAGTGTTACCACCTTACAATGTGCCACATCTTCCACAGCTGTCTCCGGATACCCATCCACATACCACACCGGCAATCCTTCTGCTGCCAATACTTCAAAACGTTTTATCACCTTCTTGGGTAAATACTGACTGTAAGGCACAATCAATGCACCGTATGTTTCCTCATTCACTGCCAACCGCCCCTTTTTCACACAAACTGTCCGGCAGATCGTATCCTGTGGAATCAGATCAAAGTCAATCTGGCTACGGGTCAACACCTTGCATATCTCCTGCTGGAGCATTCGTTTTCCGCCTGCCCATTCTGCTTCAGCATTATAATACACAGCCACATCAGCCTGATGAACACCTCCGGTCAGCGCATGTGCCGTTCTCTTCATATACCCCATCAGTTCTCCAAAAAGGGGATATTGCGGATTCATTCCTCGGGCATAAAAATGAGGCGGGCAGTCATGATCCGGATATTTCGGTGTGAATGCGTGGGGTACAAAGTAGTTGATACCGCTTACCAGCATCAAATCAGTCAAGAACTTCATTTCCGGAATTCCCTCAGCCCAGCCGAATGCACCATAAACTTCACACATAGCCCTTCCCTTCTTTAGAGGCTGGATATGTGCATGAGAGGATGCCAGCTTTGCCAATGTATAGTTAAAAAAGGCCGGATCTGCCCGATGTCCGCTTAGGGATGCAGTGTGCTCTAATTCTGCCTGTCCCGGAATAATCTGATGAAGCACAATATCACATCCGGCCATATCCTGCCCGTCCAGAGAACGAAAGAAATGTCCTGCGCTGTAACCCAATCGCTGATGTGAATTTTGATCTTCAATTACATGACCGATGTACATCACACCGTGAGCACGACACCAATCTCCCAAAAGCCAAGAGAAATTTTTGCTGTAACTCTCTGTTGCTGCTTCCATGTAAGTTTCACGTATCAGCGGTGTCACACCCTCTATTTCATGAAAAAGTGCCGGCAATCTCTTCAATACCTCTTCTTCACTGAGACCAGTTTTCTCTTTCAAAACTTCCGGCAGCTTATCATTCCAAGGAATGGGCACATCTTCTCTGCCAAGAGTGGCATTATAATGCCCGCCATCATTGGCGAAACCCGGCTCATCGGAGAAAAAGCCTGCAAAGGTATTCCCGAAGTATTCTTTAAAATGCTCATAGTGAGGTTCATACACTGCATGTAGCATAGCCCTACATGACTTTTCTGACATCATGTCAATATAATTCTGCTTTGCCGCCACGCAGGTCTTATGGGTACGAATGATATAACATACTCGCCATATGCCTTCCGGAATATCCCACCAGATTAAACCATCCTGTATCTTGGAATTTAACTCTATTCCTTCTCCGGTGAGAATATCTCCCTTCTTCGTGCGGCGATACGCCACAATAGAAACAAAGCTCTCATCTTTTCCAATAAAGACCGGAATCAATGCCGCGTCTGCCTGAGGTCCCGCAAAATCACGGAATACCATGCGAATTCTCACCGCGCGCAGTTCGGGATGCTCCTCTATGTAATTGTTGGCATAACCGGTAGGAAAACGCTTATCATCCAACAGCCACACCCGCATTTTCCTTTTCCTTGCCTCTTTTAGTATGAATCCAAAATCTTCCCACCATTTTCCACGGCAAAATTCTTCATGGGTTCGACTTTCCACACAAAATTCAGTTATACCACATTTTTGTATGGCGTCAATCTCCTCCTTCAGAATAGAAAGTTCTTCTCCATGCTGCCAGAAAAAAGGCAAAATATACTCTGTAGATGCTTTTCCCGTACGACATTCCAGAATTCTTTTCTCCATTATGTTTTTCTCCTTCCAGCCACTCTACTCTTCCGCCCACGGCTGTTGATCCCGCCAGACTGCCGGTGTCATACCTGTTGTTTCCCGGAACACCTTAATGAAATAGGAAATGTTTCCATAACCCACTTTCTCACACACCTCCGCCACCGTCAATTTTCCCTTCTCCAACAGCCCCTTAGCATATTCAATACGCAGATAAATCAAATAATCCTTATAGCTATTGCCTGTTTTCTCCTTTACAGCCTTTCTCACAAATGCTGTAGTAGTTCCCAAATCAACCGCCACCTTCTCCATGGATAAGTCATAATCCGCAAAGTGTTTACGTATATAGGCACAAACCTGATATGCTTCATCATGTGCGATCTGCTCCTGCTTATCCTTAAGCTTTGTGCAATAATCATGCACCAATACACTGGCAGCCTCCAGGAAACCGTTCAAATTCCTGGCCGACACCAAAAGACTGACACTGGATTGCTCCAGTTCAATCTGATTGTCAAAGGCAGTCTTTGATACCTCACTGATAAAATTAGAAAATATGTATTGCTGCATAAGCAGTGACACATTACTGCTGCGCAGCCGTTCCACATAGCTGTTAATCGCGCGGATCACACCTTCCTCATTCCCCAAAGCCATCTCGCTGCATATCCGGTATATATCGCTTTTGCTATAAATGAGTTCTGTGTTTTCTGTCTGCAATGATTTCTGTGCCGCTGCATATTTATGAACATTATCCAGACTCTCGAGATAGGATGCCGCGCCCTTGGACAAATCACTGTATACCTTACCACAGCCTACCTTCAGATTCCTTTCAAAGCTGTCTACTACCTCCTGTACGTTCTCTTTTAATTCCTCATATTGTTCTTCCTCATCCATGCTGCACAGAACATAAACCGCTTTCAGAGGCGCATCACACAATACTGCTACATGCTTCTCCTGTAAGAAATCATTCAAAAGTTCCAGCTGCTCTGCCAGTGTGTATAGGAAATCCGCCAGCTGTTCATTGATTTCCATATTGTTTTTCAATACGGCATCCATCATATAATTCAACTCTTCCAGTATATTTTTGTATTCCTGCTCGTCCGTACCGGATACACTCTCCCGGTATTTTTCCGCCATACCCTTGATTGGAAGAAATGATTTCCATGCAAAATAACTGGCAAAGACAAAAATCATAAGTAATACGGATAACAAAAGCAATATCTGTAAAGGCAGCATATGCCCCGGGAACATAATTCCCTCCGGCAGCCAGCATATCTGCATCTGACCATTTTGGGTTGTTGCACTTATGACTCCGGCCCAGGTAACACTACAGGGATTCTCACTGTTGCTGTACACAACCTGATCAGCCACATAAATGGCATAATTACCTTTCAACCCTCCGCTGACCACCTGAATCCGCTCCTCCAAATCATTCTGTTGGACTACAAAGCAATATACTGCATTAGAATTGCCGATGCTTTCTGTCACGTTAATGGAGGACATGAAATAAAGGCTGTCCGCTATGGAATACACTCTGATTCCCTTCCAGACCTCCTGCAGAGCAGTCGCGATTACCTCACACTCAGCTTCATCATATTCATTAAAGTTAAAATACTGTTTTAAACTCTGTTTTTTTCCGTCATTGCGGAAAATAACTTCATCTCCGTCGTAATATAGGAAAGCCATTCCTTCCAATGCCAATGATACGTTCCTTGCATTAAAATCCTCCAACATCTCCAGCTCATAATACTTATTCTGCCTGAAATAATAAGGCTGATACTCTTTCCATCTGCTGATCAGATAAGTGATTCCCCTTTGAGATTCCAAGTGCGTATCCAGCATTTCACAGACCAGTCCGAGCTTCTCCTGATTATAATTATCCTCCGTTCGTTTGACATTCTGGTAATTGATAAAAAGAAAAATAACACTGAGCGTCACACAGCATACAATGGCAAAACTAAAATAATAAAGCAGATAGGGATTTTCTTTTCTCATCTTAAAATTATCCTTCATTTTCAACCGCCAATCCTCTACAAAGGTTCTTCCTTCTCCCGACAACAGCTCCTATGGCATTCCATACAACACCACAAGGGAAGCCGACGCCTCCCTTGTAATATCATTCATCGGATATATTCAAAATTGTACCATAATCTTTACTGCATTGCATCATAATATTCCTGATATACCTTCACATAATCCAATGCTCCCAGTGCTTCCAACTGGTCAAAGTAATCATTAAGCTCACTAAGAGGTCTTGCACCGGTAATAAACTTAGCAGATTCTGTCCTAGCATACTCCCTGAGAACAGTTGCCAAATTGCCCATTTCAACAGAGGTTTCTGCATCCAGATAAACGGAATTCGGATAACCTGTCTCAACAACAGGGCACAAAGTATCCTGTAAAGCTAATCTGAAATGCTGCTCGCCGTCTGTAATAGTCTTTCGCAGATCGGAATCACTCTCCGGTGAGGTTACATCCGCATATCCATCATCAGGATTCTCAAAGCCTGCCATCCTCTGTTTTACCAATGAGGAACTGGGGGAGCCAAGACCAAATGTTTTAAAACCCCAAAGCATAATCTCCTTTACGACATAATCATTTTTGCTGGCATACTTATCAGGATTCTCTGCAAATTCTGTAAAGGTTTCTACCTTTGTCTCCTCGTCTATATGGAAGCCGGCTACATTACCCAGATAATCTGTCTGATTCTCAGAAGGACCGCTTCCGGACATTTCATAGTGTTCTTCAGTAAAGAACCAGTCTGCAAATGCCAGAGCCAGTTCCGGTTCCTCACAGTTTGCACTTACTACAAAACCGCCGGTGCTGACAGCACTCATGGTTGCAGGCCAGAATGCCTCATCATTGTAATCACTTGTCAGTGCTTTTGCTCCCCACCATGAAGAAACATCAGACAAATATACAAAGGGAGCCTGTGCGACAAAACCGGCCTTACCTTCGGAAATAATTGCATTCGAAGTTGTACTATCCATGGTGAAAAAATCCGGATGAATCAGACCTTCCGTATAGAGCGTATTCATATATTCCAAATATGCTCCATATGCTTCCCTGTCAGCTACCGGCAATACTACCTTGCCGTCTCTTAAACAGATGCCCTCACCTCTGGAATTCGTTGTATTATAACCAAAAGCATTTAAAACATACACGAGAGGTGAATTTGAATTAGCTGTACCGCCCATAGGAACAATATCATCGCCTCTCTCCTTGAAAGCACGCAATACCGTCAGAAGTTCATCTGTGGTCTCAGGTACATCCAGCCCTGCCTCTTCAATCCAGTCATAATTAATAAATGCACGGGGAATCTGTCCTCTGTCAGCGACGTTATTGATATATCCCAGAGACCAGACATGCCCATCGTTATCAGTTACCACGTCCTTATATTCCGGATGCTCCTCATAAATAGCACACAGGTTAGGTGTCAGTTCTTCTGTAATATAGGGTGCCAGATCCATCAGCTGTCCCTCATATGCACCATATTTCATCAATTCTGAAGTGGAAAATGAGGCACCGATAATAATATCCGGCAGGTCATCGTCTGCAAAAGCCATAGATATAAATTCTGACTTATTGTTACCGGTAAATTTGGTAACTTCCAGATTGATATTCATATGTTCCTCAATAAACTGGTATAACCACTGTTCCTCCGGCTCCCCGGAATCCTCACTCATCATAATTGCCATAGACAGCGTCTTTTCGGTTCCTTCCTCTACAATAGGAAGTGTTCCAGAGGTGTTGAGCCAGGACAGTTTCCCTTCAGATTCCGCTACCTGCGATTCTGTTGCCTGAGTTCCTGCACTTTCTGCATTTTTGCTTCCGGAATCAGAAGTTCCGGGATTTGATGTTGTCTGGCCGCATCCAACAGTTGTGGCTGCCATAGCGACAGTAAGCATTGTGGCTGCAAACCTTTTCCATAGTTTCATAGAAACCTCCTTCTGCACATTTTATGTGCCTTTTCATTTATCTTAGGGCAGCTTTACTGCCAAGATATCATATCTGATTTTTTGACGCAACGCGCACTCAACCTTTCACCGACCCTATCATAATTCCCTTGGTAAAATGCTTCTGAACGAAGGGATATGCTATCAACAGCGGTGCACTGGCAATAAATACAATAGCATATTTCATACCTTGTGCCATCTCCGCCCGATGAACCAGATAAGCTACTGTTTCCGCATCTGCATTTTCTATGCCACCCAAGGAGAGCTCATTGGATATGAGAATATTTCTGAGTACAAGCTGCAGAGGATAATAATCCGACTTTCTGATATACAGGAGTGCACTATAATAACTGTTCCAATGTCCCACTCCATAATATAATGTCATAACTGCTATGATAGGCTTAGCCAGCGGCATTGCTATTCTGGTAAAGCAGGACAGCTCCGAGGCACCGTCAATATATGCAGCATCAAAGATATCCTGCGGAATGCTGGAAGAAAAATATTGTCTGGTCACGATCAGATTATAGCAGCTTACACCGGAACCGATAATCATAACCAGGGGATTGTCAATCAATCCCAGATTCTTTATCAATAAATAAGTAGGGATCATACCTCCGCCAATATACATGGTAATGAAATAATACCATGATAATGGACCTCTAAGGGGCAGGTATTTTTTGGTCATTACATATGCCGCAGGAATCGTCAGCACCAGATTATAAAGGGTACCAAGCACCAGGTAAATAATGCTGTTGCGGTAACCGATCCATAACTGCTTTTCCTGAATCACATATTTGTACGCATCCAATGTAAAATCCTTTACCCACAGCAGCGTTTTGCCCAGTGCAACCTGGCTGGGTCTTGAAAATGAAGCAATCACGCAGAAATATAACGGATAAATCACAATTAACGTAATCAGCACTACCAGTATGTTATTCACCACATCAAACAGCTCTGTCTTTTTTCTTTTTACTCTTGTTATTTTATTCTTCGCCATGTTAACACCTCCCTACCACAAGCCTATATTGGCTACCTTATTAGATATCTTGTTGACCGTCACTATCAGAATGATATTAATAATGTTGTTAAATAAGCCTATGGCAGCAGAATAACTATACTGGTGAGTTATCAT
>JBGVLR010000004.1:0-8239 GCA_045124375.1 Acetatifactor sp. | reverse complement strand
ATATGCCGTGAAATGCTTCCGCATTTATTTGCTTGGCTGTTTTATGATTGGTGCAAATGCTGTGACCGGCATCTTTTTCCAGTCTATCAGTAAGCCGGCTCAGTCTGCGATACTTTCTTTGTCAAGACAGATCGTATTCCTTGTACCCGGACTGATCATTTTAGGAGCTTTGTTCGGTGTAGAAGGACTGCTTTGGGCAGACCCTATTGCAGATATCGTTGCCGGTATTATTTCACTTACTACAGCGGCAGTCTGCTGGAAAAAGATTTTTAAGGATTAAGAACAAATTTGAACACAGGAGAGCAGCCTTATTTTGCCAAACAAGGGAAAATAAGGCAGAAAGTAGTCCCTTCATTTTGGACACTATGAAGCTTTAAGGTAAAGTCCTCACCATAAATAAGTTTCATCCGCGCAATTACATTTTTGACCCCAATGCTTGTGACAGGAAGGGTGTCCTCATTCATGTAATGGAGTATCTCGTTACATTTCTCAGACGTCATACCAATCCCGTTATCTGTCAGTGATACAATAGCTTCTTTAAATCGAGTGGTTGCACATCAGAATAGATTATGGTAGAATGAATGTACTTGAGTTTGAGGTAATAGAATAAACTAATAGAAGTATTTTCTGAGGGGGAAATATGAAAATTAAAACAAAAGCAATGCCATATGAGCAGGTGCTGTCTCTGGCACCATATGTGCATGAGAAACCACGAAAGCAGAGCGTGTTTTTTCGCAAGCTGATAAAAGTATTATCAGACTTTGAACTGTGGAGAGCCAACTTTAGTGTTCAGTCAATCGGCATGGAGAAGCTCCTGCCGGATCAGCCTTGTCTGATTTTGATGAATCATTCCAGTTTTATAGATCTGGAGATTATTGGATCTCTATTCTCTGACAGGCCGTATCAGATTGTCTGCACTCTAGATGGGCTGGTGGGAAAGAAGTGGCTGATGAGAATGATTGGCTGTATTCCTACCAAGAAGTTTATTACAGATGCGGCGTTGGTAAAGGATATGGTTTATGCGGTAAAAGAACTGAAAAGTTCCATCGTAATGTATCCGGAAGCCAGTTACAGCTTTGACGGTACTGCCACGCCGCTGCCTGAAAGTATCGGTAAGTGCCTGAAGCTTTTACAGGTGCCGGTGGTGATGATTCGTACACATGGGGCTTTTTTGCGCAATCCTTTATATAATGGTCTGCAGGTTCGCAAAGCCAAAGTAAGCGCCGAAGTAGAATACATATTATCGCCGGAAGACATTAAGACGAAAAGTTCTGAAGAACTGAATGCTATCCTCAAAGAGCATTTCACTTTTGACAATTTTCGTTGGCAGCAGGAAAATCATATTCGCATCGCAGAGAAATTCCGAGCCGATGGCCTGAACAGAGTGTTATACAAATGCCCTCATTGTCAGACGGAAGGGAAGATGTATGGAAAGGGAACGTATCTGAGCTGTCAGAGCTGCCGGAAGAAGTATGAGCTGACAGAATATGGTTTTATGAAAGCTGTAGGTGGTGAAACAGAGATTTCTCATATTCCTGACTGGTATCAGTGGGAAAGGGAATGTGTCAGAAAAGAACTGCTTGAAGGCACTTATCATCTGAAAGCCGATGTTGACATCTATATGATGGTCAATACCGATTGCGTCTATAAAGTAGGAGAAGGAATCTTGTGTCATTCACAGGAAGGATTCTCACTTGATGGCTGTAATGGAAAGCTTCATTATAGTCAGGCACCCGGGGCATCTTATAGCCTGTATTCTGATTTTTACTGGTATGAGATAGGCGATGTGATCTGTATTGGTGACACAAAGGTACAGTACTATTGTTTCCCTAAAGGAATAGGAGATATCGTAGCTAAAACAAGACTGGCTACGGAAGAATTGTATAAGATAACAGAAGCTGAGCGGAAGACGAGAAGTGCAAAGCAGCGGGCTTAATTTATGAAAGAATATTAATCGGAATCGAAAAATGAGAGAAATTGCCAAATGCAATCGCTCTCATTTTTTATGTATCAACTTACATTGTTTTATTATGCAAAATTTTGGATATAAAAATATAATATTTAAGATTCCCATAATTTTCTTTTTATAATAAGGACACAGAATATACACATTTATGGACTAAAGTATATTTCATAGAAAAACACATAACTTGTGCCGAAGCAGTATCATCTTATGACAAAGCTGACACAGGAATTATAATGAATTAGGAGGCATTACATATGAGTAATCAGAAAGCATTAGACAAAATCGCAAAGGCGGCAGCAAAAAAGAAAAGCGGCGTTATTATCGGACTGATGGGGAAAGCAGACAATGAAACTCTTGTAGCAGCTATCAATGCACTGAGTGAAATCGGTGATGAGGATTCCTGCAATCACATTACACATTATCTGGATCATGAAGATGGCGCTGTCAGAGTAGCAGCCTGCAAGGCCGGACTGAAGATCAATACCGAATACATGAGAACCCGAGTAAGACATCAGCTTGCCATGGAAAAAGATGCAGCTATTAAGGCTGATATCCAGAAGGCATTTAATGAAGCAAGAGCATAGTGATTAAAATATAAAGCATATGTTACGGAAACAACAGATTGCTGAAAAGAACTCATGCAGGGAGCGCGTGAGTTCTTTTTTTGGGCTACCCAAACAGAAACAGATGTTGTATAATATTGCAGTAAAAATAGGATTAATCTATATATGAAATGGGTATAACGAAAGAAAGATGATTGACGGAGGATAAAATGGCAGAATTAGATAACAGAGAATTGATAAGCAGAATGTCTCAAAAGGAAGCAATGCAGCTTCTGGAGACCACCAGACCGTTTACGGAACTGATGACTCAGTATAAATGTGCCATGATGGAAATTGAGACAAAGTTGAATGTATTGAATGCAGAATTTTCCCTGGCTTACAGCCGCAATCCCATTGAAAGCATTAAGAGCAGGCTGAAGTCACCTTTAAGCATTATGGAGAAACTGAACCGCAAGGGATTTGCGGTAACTGCCAGGAGCATTGAAGAGAACCTGACGGATGTTGCAGGCATCAGGGTAATCTGTTCTTTTGTAGAAGATATCTACACTTTGGAGAAAATGTTGACTGTGCAGGACGATATAAAGGTATTGACGCGTAAGGATTATATTGCTGAGCCGAAACCGAATGGTTATCGCAGCCTGCATCTGATCCTGGATATTCCTATTTTTCTGACGAATCAGAAGAAGCACATGAAAGTTGAAGTACAGTTTCGGACAATCGCCATGGATTTCTGGGCCAGCCTGGAGCATAAGCTGAAATATAAGAAGAATATCGCGGATGCGGAGGCAGTAGCCATAGAATTGAAAGAATGTGCAGATATCATCAGTGCAATGGATAATAAGATGCAAGAGCTTCATAACAGGATTCAGGGAATTAAAGAAGCGGAAAGTTAAGATTGATATGAGGAATAAAATGTTTGAAGAAAATAATCACAGAATCAGCATACGTCATGCAGCTGCAGATGATTTGGAATGTATAACGGCTTTGGAATCAGCTTGCTTTCCTCCTGCAGAAGCAGCAGACAGAGAGAGTTTTCGTGCAAGACTTTCCGTATATCCTGATTATTTCTGGCTGTTAGAAGAGGATGGAAAAGTAGTAGCCATGATTAATGGACTGGTGACGGATATTCCCGTTCTTCAGGATATCATGTTTGAGGATGCCGGCATTCATAAGGCAGACGGAGCATGGCAGATGATATTCGGAGTGGCCACCAATCCCGATTATCAGGGAAAAGGATATGCTTCCATGATTATGGAAAGGGTGATTGCTGATGCCGGAGCACAGGGCAGAAAGGGAATTGTTCTCACCTGCAAGGATAAACTGCTTCCTTTTTATGAAAGATTCGGCTTTGTGAACGAAGGGGTATCAAAATCGGAGCATGGAGGGGCAGTATGGTATGATATGCGCCTGACATTTTAATGCTATTCAGAAAAAAAACTCCCGACTTTTTCACGAGCCGGGAGTTCTTTAAGAAATAAGATTTTATTCGTAACATTTCAGAATATCATTGTAGAAAGCATCCATTTCTTCCTGAGAATTGAAGGTTGCTACATACATCTGATTACCCATTGCACCGGATAATACATCTGGAATTCGGTCTACCATCTTCATATTATCAGAATATTTGTTCATAATGTCAGCATGACTCATAACGAAGTCCTTGCCGTCACGTCTTCCGGCAAATGCACAGTAAGCGTGCTGGCCGATAGGCATGGTAGAACGGTCAAAGGCGATCATATCAGCCCAGATCTTATAGACATCAGTGCTGTGGGCGAAATCGATCATATCAGGAGTGAAGCCGCCGCAGGGACGCATATTTACTTCCAGTGCAATGATCTGGCCTTTCCTTCCGAGAACTTCATGGTCCTTTAACAGACGGAAGAATTCAAAGTGAACAAAACGGCTCTTTACGCCGAAGCTTTTAACAGTAGCACGACCGGCTGCTCTGGTGTCCTCCGGAAGGTTCTTCAGGATATAGTAAATAGAATTGTCTGCATTGTTTACGATGTCCATGATGGACATAGGAGTAACATTACCTGTCTCGAACATAGGCTCTCCGTTGGAGTCAATAATCGCATCATAGGAATTGACTTCACCGTCAATGAACTCCTCCATGATGTACTGGGTCTCCGGCCATTTCAGTTCAAAATATCTCTTCAGTTCTTCTTTGTTCGTAATCTTAAAAGTATGAGAGGCACCTACACCATTGTCGGGTTTAGCCACTACAGGATAGCCTACTTCTTCGATAAATTTCTTACATCCTTCAAAGGTATCTACCATGTGATATCTTGCAACAGGAATTCCTGCTTTCTTGTAGAATTCCTTCATCTTGGACTTATATTTGATATGAGGAATGTCTGCCACCTGGAACCCGGATGTAATGTTGAAATCTGTACGCAGTCTGGCATCTCTTTCCAGCCAGTATTCGTTATTGGATTCCAGCCAGTCAATTCGTCCATGCTTGAAAATGAAGAAAGCGACAGCACGATATACTTCGTCATCATTTTCCAGGTTGCTTACCTTGTAATATTCATTCAGACTGTCTTTCAAGTCGTTACTCAGCTCATCATAGGGCTGATCACCAATACCCAGAACATTCAGCCCGTTCTTTTTCAGTTCACGGCAGAACATCCAGTAGTTGGTGGGAAAGTTGGGTGAGATAAAAATAAAGTTCTTCATTGATTTCCTCCTCATAGGTTTCTTATATTTTCTGTTGTTATATATCCCATATTAATGATCCAGAAGATAAGGCACAAAATAGTTGACCTGCTTATACCACCAGGGCCAATCATGTGCACAATCGTAACCCCAATAATCTACCCAGGCATTGATTCCCTTAGTCTGCAGGATATCATGAAGCTGTCTGGTAGAATCCACAAGTTCCCAGGGTCCCTGTCCCACACAGATAACAGCTTTCTTTTGATTGTATAGATTGATATAAGGATGATCCGATGGCATGTTAGCCAGATAATGGACAGGAGAGTTGTTATATACCAAATCGTCCATGTAAGAGCCAAATCCATATTCTGCCGTGTAGATTCCGCTGAGCGCCAATAATCTGTCGAAAAGATCCGGGCGGCGGAAATACAGGTTGGCAGCATGGGTAGCACCAAGACTGCAGCCAAATACCATGATACCGGGATAACCGTCCCAGCCATTGCGCTCATTGACCATATTTCTCATAAATGGTACCATCTCATCAGTAATATAGCGGATCCACTGTTCATATCGTTCGATTCTCCATCTGGAATCCCCGTAAGTATTGGACCAGGTCTCTGCATCAATTGTGTCGATGGAAAATACCATTACTTCACCGGATTCAATCCAGGGGTACCAGACATCTGTCATATGATAATTTTCAAAATCAAAGAAACGACCGTCCTGACAGGGAATGAAAAGTACAGGTCTTCCTTTATGACCGTATACCTTACACTCCATATCACGGTTCAGTGCAGGACTGTAGTTTCTGAAATATTGTATTTCCATAAATATCTCCATTCTGCCGTTTGATCGGCGGTTCTTTTGTCTAACAATCCAGCTGGAAGAGAAGTGTGTTGATAAAGAAAGGAATCTGTCTTTCCCAGCTTGCTTCACAATGATCACCGTTTGGAACAATACGGCTTGTCAGGTGTACTTTCTTCTCCATAAGCAGATTCATAGTCTTTATGTAGCGCTTTTCCATATCTGCATGATGTTTCATTTCTCTGGAACCGTAATCCATATAGAGAACAGTATCCGGTGCTATGGATGCGTTACGGATCATCTGATCCAGTTTCCTGGGACTGGTCCAGATTGAGGGAGAGAGCGCTGCTGCTCTGGAGAATACATCATTGTATTCCATAACCGCATACAGACTCATCAGACCGCCCATTGAACTTCCGGCGATAAAAGTATGTTCCCTGTCCGGAATGGTACGAAATCTTTCATCGATATTTTTTTTCAAGGTATTTACCATCCATTCCATGGTAATCTTACCTTTGCCGGTAATGGATCCTACCCTTGGATCCTGAAAAGAAAAAGGTGAATATTCTTTCAAACGTCCATTATCAGGACTGTGATTGCATTCTACAGCCACAACAATAAGCTGTGTCTCAGTAGCATCCAGATATTCTTTCATACCCCAGCATTTACCGTAAGTAGCATCAGAATCGAAAAAGACATTGTGACCATCAAACATATAAAGAACCGGATAACGCATCTCCCATTCTGTCTCATAAGATTCAGGAAGATAAATATAAGCGCGTCTTACCTCATCACCTGTAAGTTCCGGTATTGTAATATCCCATTTTTCAACCATGAAAACCTCCATTCTGTACGGTGTGATATCCGCACAATATATATATTATCACTTTAAAGTGATAGATTTTCTGGCATAACTATAGCACAACGGCCGTTAAATAGCAAGGAAGAACCGAGTGATAAACAAAAAACACGTAAAATATCTTTATTATGCATAATTTTCTCTGGTAAATTAATTGCAAATGCTGTATAATCTGAATTGTACTGAAAATTACATTAAAGTACAAATATGTTACGGAGGGTGCGGAAATGGAAGATCAGAACTTTAACAATGGAAGCAACAACTATCAGGACTACACTTCTGATACGCAGTACCAGAATTCCTATCAGCCACAGCAGGAACCGCCGAAGCAGACCAATGTATTAGCAATCGTTGGTATGATTTTAGGTATCATCTCAATTCTTGCCGGATGCTGCGGATGGTATAGCCTGTTCCTTGGAATTCCCGGTATCATCTGCTCAGTCCTTGCCAGAAAGCAGGGGAAGAGCGGTATGGCTACAGCAGGTATTGTTTGCTCTGTCATCGGTATTATTATTGGTATCCTGATGACTGTAATGGCAGTAGGTATTCTTGCGGTATTGGGTTCCAGTCCTGAATATCAGGAACTGTTGCAGTATTATGGCATGTAATGAAATATAAGAAAGCTGCATGTCTGGAGGAACAGCTGTTTCGTCTGGGACTTATTGTTCCTATAATTATTGTACCGTTATATTACCTGTATGCGGAAGTTTTGCTGCCGTTGTCGCCGTTTAAGGCGTGTATGTGGGATAAGGTATTCGGCATTTATTGTCCCGGATGTGGTGGAACAAGGGCGGTGGAAGCGCTTTTTCACGGAAAATTCCTGACGGCTGCATGGTATCACCCGGCTGTTGTGTATGGTGCAGGGATTTACTGCATATTCATGTTCAGTCATCTTTTAAAGAAGATAACCGGAGGGCGTATCAAAGGAGTCAGATTCCACGACTGGTATTTATATGGTGCAGTAGTGATTATTATTTTAAATTGCCTGATCAGAAATTATCTGAGATTAAGGCATGGTATTTATCTTTAACAAACAATTACATAATTAGGTAATTGTTAAATGTATTTTGCTAAGGGTTGGGCTGAGGTTCAGCCCTAGGTAAGGAGAAAAAACAAGGTCATTATCAGGAAATAGCCTGATTTGGCATAAATGTCAGATTGAAGTCAGAATAATTTCTGGCAAAAGGGCGCACTTTTAGCCCGAAAGCTTTTGAAGCATGAAAATGAAATACATTTTTAGGCAACCAACGGCTTGAGGCTGCGTATATAGTCCGGGCAATTCATGCGATGGGCAACTATTACCGTGAGCTGGCTTGCAATACCTGCAAGGAATACATCAGCTTTTGTAGTCGCATGATTACGAGTTCTTTTTCCGGCAATGCACATGTT
>JBGVLR010000003.1:0-34558 GCA_045124375.1 Acetatifactor sp. | reverse complement strand
TGTACCATAAAACGGCAATAATAGCCAGAACTATTTGGCTAAATATCAACATGTCATTACACTAATTTACTCTCACCCGGATATAAGATATGATCTTCTTTATACTGTTCATATACGGCAGACAACTCCCGGTAATTCCATTCTTCTATCCCTCCAAAATAATCTGATAACCCCAACGCTGTATCAACGGAAAAGCTTTCCGTGATCACAGGAAGTCTTCCATCTACTGCAAAAGCATATAAAATATTTTCGAAATAATCCTCTTTCTCAAATGTTTCATCGCTGTCCATGTACTCAAATAGATCATCCGTCAGCAGTCCTGCAGCGACACTTTCCGAATACTCCCCTCCAAAATTAATGATATCAGGCCCCTTTCCTGCTGCTATCTCAATTTTCAGTTGTTGGTACGGATCTTCTTCATAGGACGCAGAATCATATCTCACAATCTCAATTTCATATTGGCTCTCCTCCCCGAAGATTGATACCTTTTTCAGGAAATCTGCATCCTCCTGAAATATTCCGACTGTCAGAGTCCTCTCATGATCACCTGTATCTGCTTTATTACAGCCCGCTAACATGAATACACATAAGGTTAAAATTACATGTATTATTGCTATTTTATATTTCATTTAATTTTCCTCTTCGTATATGGGAATATAGCTAAAATATATCTCTTCATTTTCCTCGTAAACACAGACAAATCGCCCGTCAGCAAGCATTCCATAGCCAATCATGTCCTGGGAACTGCACGGGAAATCCGTTATTACATGTTCTAAAATTTGGTTTTCACTGTTATATACCAAAACACCGGCCGTTTCGCTGAATATGACTATCTCATTTTTCCTTCCGGGATAAAGATCACTATATTTCGCCAAAGAAAAGGGTAATTCTGCTTCCTTTTTTTCAAGTTCCTCTCCAACCAGACAGTATAAATCGCTCCCCTTTCCTTCTTGATTGGTTACTGTAACATACAAAGAATTGTCTTCACCAATGCCGATTCCTTCAACGCTCTCTATCCCAACCGCATTGCATAATTCTCCCTGTTCATCAATTTTATAGATATTTTTCCCAAGACTATCCATATAATAAAATCCATCTTTATCTATTGCCAGGCAAAATGGATTTAACATTTTGACTTCATCGGAAAAATCCTTCTTTTCAACCAGTATACCATCAGAATCAACAATCCACATTTGCATGGTCTCATACGACAAACGATTATCCTTTACAGACATCATTAAAATATGGCAATTTCCACTGGTATCCACTACCATTTTCTTAGCCCCAAGTTCCTCCGGTATCGCAATGTCCAACTTTTCAAAAGTGCTGTCTTCAGCATTCATTTTATAAAGACTGCGTCCCTCTTCATTACGCCCCATCATAAAGATTACATTTTCTCCGGAAGCCAATATTAACTTCACAGGAAATTCGTCCTCATACTTAATGTCAGCTCGATGGTAGTTTAATTCTGTATACTCCTCTTCCGGACCGCCGGTTTCTTCTTTGCTATCTACCTGTGTATCTACATACTCTTGCATTTCTATTGTAGAAATCTGCATATCAGAGCTCTCTGTCTGTTCTTTCTTTCCACATCCACTTATCAATACTATCATCAATAAAATACTTATGCTAATCTTACGCTTCATCATTTCTTCAATAGACCCCTTTCTAAATACTTTAAAAAGTAAGGCAGAACTTCATTTCCGCTGGCATAGCCAAGCGATGAGGTTCTGCCTTTTCATACATCATCGGCAATTTATTATTTAGTTCCGGATCATAATTAGGATCAAAATAATCGGGATCATACTTAACCTGTTCATTATTATACATGAGTTCTAAGACTGTTCCTCCCGTCCATGGCTCGTTCCTCAGCCTAATTCCATCTCCCCACACATAACCATTAGATGATAAATTTCCAATGGATGGAGCTGCCATTGCTGTCAATGAGCTTCCGATAAGTAACATACTGGAAATTGATAGTGTCAGAATTTTACGATTTAGTTTTTTTCTCATGCTTTACTTTGCCTCCTTATTGTATGAGATTTTGTAATAACATGGTACCATATTACATGAAAATCAAAAAGGGCCAGAGTAGTACAAACTACCGTCTAAAACTGCACTGTTCTGTCTCTTGCATCTCTTCATCAGCATAATATAAAATCAATATAATATATTAGCAAAGGGGGCTAAACATATGCATTTAATAAAAAGAACAATATTATCCATATTACTATCCGTAACACTTATGATGATCACACCAAATAAACTATCACCTGTTTTTAATGAGATAATTATTGGTGCCATTTATGAACCAGGTGAAGAAAATACCGAAAGCACCAATACACCTACTGCGGATAAAGATGATAAAGATTCAACAATTCATTAATTTGTAACATTATCTAACTTTTTCTTATAGAATCTTTCATAATGACTTTCTTTGCAGATATTGCTAAGGACTATACATTTCTTGATATCTATTTTATATTGTTCCTTAGAATATCTGCTATCCTGTCTATATATCTTGGACGCTTCATTTGCATTCCAACTCAAATCATAAACGCACATATGTAACATATTCATACGACGCAAAAATAGTTGCTGTTTTATTAAATCCGAACAAATCAAACTAGATTCATCATAATCCCCCATATTCCCCCAGAAACTTGCCACATGATCTATAATAACTTCATATATACTAATATATGGAGCACTACCTGCATTACGAGTTAATGCTTCACATTGCTTTGCCAAAAAATCAATGTATTGTCGTTTCTGCAATTCTCTATCATCAATCTCCATTGATATATTTAAAATACAAAGCAATTCCTCATCCGTTAAATATACCTCTTCTTCTGATATTACTGATATAGGTACTGTTATTTCAACGATTTCTTTCATTGCGCTAAGATATTGTTCTTTTGTTAAATTCCCCTTTTTGAATTCATTTCGCACCAGGTATCTTCCTATCGCCTGTTGATTTGCCGTTTCATAAGAAATACCAAAGCATCTTATCTGTTGCAGGATACTATCCACATTATCTGTTTGATGCATATTAGATGAAAATCTCAATCCCTCAATCAACTTATGTACATCTTTATTATCTGTCACAAGTTCTAAACATTGATATTCTGATGCCATATTCAGTCTTGCAAATAATTCTGCAATAATTTGCATATGTGGGGACATATTCTCATGCTCAATTCTCCGCAATGTCTTTACAGAACAAATACCTTCGCACAATTGTTCCTGCGTCAGATGAAGCATCTTCCTTCTCCTTGCTATGACCTTACCTATACTGTAGACCTCACCTTCACGGTACAAATACACATATTCATACATAAATACAGGAACTTCATTTTCTTGATACAAATTTCGTAGTACTTCAATCCAATCATTATTTTCCTTTTGCTTCGCAATCAAAAGAAATGCATCCTCTCTCTGAGAATTCTCTGCACTGATCATTTCATATATCTGTTTACGATCATATAAAAGTTCCATAAAATAATACATTTTGCCGGTATTTCGAAGGATATCAATGGCAATATCACAATAATGTAGAAATTGTTGCTGATACTTCTTGTCTTCTTTAGAAAAATCCATGCATTCATAAAGATAATGAAGAACTTTTGGATAGATATATGCCTTACTCATATCATCAAAATGTGAATCGTCGATATATGCTATAAGCAGCTTGTAGAACTCACTTTTATTAATAGAAACATCATATCTTATGCCTTCTAAAATAAGATTCATTTCCTGTACTGAAAGAACTTTATCCTTTATATCCTGCCAATATTCTAACACAACAGTACAATTTAATGCCTGCCGTAATGTACACAGTATCTGCTCGTCAGCACTTTCCTTCAGAATCATGATCTGTGCCTGCATACTAAGTACAAACTGTTTTCAATACAGTCCTCTTCATCTACCATTCTTATATATTTCTGAAGCATCAGTTCTGCTGATTCTGTATTTCTGCGTACTATATCTTTCAGAATCAGCTGGCGCATTGTCCATTTTTCATATTCATCATTGTTAACATATATCTTGAAATCACTTCCTGCAATTCCTAATCTATTTAAAAGCCGTTGTCGCAATAACAAATTGGGTATGCGTTCTCCCCGTTCTATTTTAGCAGCCATTCCAAACGAACATATTCCTTCACACAATTTTTCCAGTGTAATTTTCTGACTGTTTCTCAAGGTATACAGATAATTGCAAAACCTTTTTGTCTCATTATTAATCATATTTTTCCCTTAATAATCCCGTAAAAAATTCCCTTTACTTTATTTGCTCTTCTTCCCGATTCTCCCAACCATTGCCGCCCCTATCAGCAAAAGTATGGTAACTGCCAGCATCACCGTTGCCAGCGCATTAATCTCCGGCGTCACTCCGGTCTTTAGCTTGGTATAAATCTTTACCGGCAAAGTGTTGACTTTAGGACCGGTCACAAAGATGCTGATGACTACATCATCAAAAGACATGGCAAATGCCAGCATGACACCGGACAGGATTGCTGGAATGATCTGTGGCAGTGTCACATCAAAGAATACCCGCAACGGGGATGCCCCCAGATCCAGGGCCGCCTCTTCCAGAGACTTATCCATTCCCACCAGCCTTGCCTTTACCATGGAATAGATATAGGGAACACAAAAAGCTGTGTGGGCAATTACCAGTGTCACCATGCCAAAGGGCAGTCCCATAAGGGAAAACACGGACATGAACACCATGCCCAGAATAATCTCCGGTATCATGATCGGCAGCATAGCCACAGAAGCCACCGCATCGTTCATCTTATTTTTCTTCCTGTGCATCCCCAATGCCCCCGTAGTTCCGATGAGCACAGCGCAGCTGCAGCTTAGTAATGCCAGCACCAGACTGTTTACCAAAGCTTCCCGCAAATCCCTGTCTTTCAAAAGTTCTTCATACCATTTCAGGGAAAAGCCCTCCCAGACGGATGTCAGCTTGGAAGCATTAAAGGAATAAACTACCGTCATGATAATGGGAATATAGGTGATCACCGTGATGATTCCCACATAAATATAAGGCCATTTTTTCTTCTTCATATCTTTAACCTCATTTCCGTCATGCTGACTACATCAGCCCTTCCAGCTCAGATGTTCCCGTCACCTTGCGGTAGAGCCGTATCATCAGGGTTGTAAGCACCATCAAGACTGCAGAAAGTGCAGCCGCAAACGGCATGTTGCGCCCTTTGGTCAGCTGCTCCTGAATGACACTGCCCACCAGCACGATTTTGTTGCCGCCCAGAATATCTGCAATAAAGAACAGTCCCATAGAAGGTATAAAGGTAAGCACCACACCTGACAAAAGTCCCGGCAGAGTCATCTTAAAAGTCACCGTCCAAAAAGCCCGCCAGGAGGATGCCCCCAGGTCTCTTGCCGCTTCCACCAGTGTCCAGTCCATTTTTTCCGCACTGGAATATACCGACAGAATCATGAACGGCACCAACGCATACACCATTCCCACCACAACTGCAGGATACGTATAAAGAAGCTTCAGCGGCTTTTCCGTAATATGCAGCCCCATAAGCACCTTGTCCAGAACGCCGTTGCTTCGGAACATAATGATCCAGCCATACAGCCTGATGAGAGAGCTGGTCCAGAAAGGTATCATAATTAAAAGCATCATTCGCCTTTTCCATACTGCATTCATCCTGGCCATAAAATAACCGTAGGGATAGCCGATGAGTAACACCAGTCCTGTGGAAAGGAATGCCAGCTGAAATGATTCTCGGAAGGTCTTAAGATACAGCGGTTCCAGAATCTTCTTGTAATTATCCAATGTAAAGGTAAAATCTACACCCCAGACTTCTGCCCTGCTCATAAAACTCAGCACAAACATATATATGATCGGCAACCCGACAAAAATAATCGTAAACAGGTAAAACGGAACAAGCAGGATCCAATTGTTTCTTCCCTTACCTGCGCCGGCTTTCATATTCTTCATGAAATCATCCTCTCTTCATGAGATTTTCCTTAATTCTCCAAATTACTTCCCATCGTCTGCTACGGCAATGGCATGCTCCTCTTTCCAGCCGATTTTCACACTGCTGCCGATCTGAATGTCTGCATCAATGCCGTAGCGGCTGGCTGTCAGCTGCTGACCGTCTTTCAGTTCAAACAGGATACGAAGCTGGTCGCCTGCAAAGGATTTTTCCAGTACTTTGGCCTCTCTGGTGCACTCCGGTTCACCGTTCATCAGGATATTTTCTGTACGGACCGCATACGTGCCGCCGGATGTTCCCTGCATTCCTTCTTTTTGCTCATTGAAATGCAAAATGTTGGCATTGCCCACAAAATTTGCCACATAACTTGTCCTGGGCTGATAATAAATTTCATTTGGAGTACCTATCTGCTCCAGCACACCATGATTCATCACTGCAATCCTGTCAGACATGTTAATGGCTTCTTCCTGGTCGTGGGTAATGTAGATAAACGTAATGCCCACCTGCTTCTGCAGTCTCTTAAGCTCCAGCTGCATCTGCCTGCGCAGCTTTAAATCCAGCGCCCCCAGCGGCTCATCCAGCAACAATACCTGAGGCTCATTCACCACGGCTCTGGCAATGGCCACACGCTGGCGCTGACCGCCGGACAACTGCTCCGGCATCCTCTTTTCAAAGCCCTCCAGCTGTACCAGACGAAGCATTTCCTTTACCTTCGCTGCGATTTCAGCCTTTGGTACTTTCTTAATCTTCAGGCCATAACCGATATTTTCCGCCACATTCATATGTGGGAACAGCGCATAGCTCTGAAAGACCGTATTCACATTCCTCTTATTGGGTTCCAGCGAGGTAATATCCTGTCCGCCCAATATGACCTGCCCCTCGTCCGGCATTTCCAGACCGGCAATGATGCGCAGCGTGGTAGTCTTACCGCAGCCTGAAGAGCCCAGCAGGGTAATAAATTCTCCTTTTGCAATATTCAGATCTATGCCTTTCAAGACATCCGTCTCTCCGAATGCCTTCCGAATCCCTTTTAACTGTAGAATATATTCCTTCGTCATTTTCTTGCTCCTGTCAATGGCGGATTACTCATGTCACCCGCCGCCTTCTACTCTGCGCTCTGTTCGACAGACTGCTGATATCCATCCATGGTCTGCTGCACGATACTTTCCATAATATCACCGGTCATGGCACCCTGCACGTAACCATACACGTTTCCGGCAGCATCTATCATGAAAGTCGTAGGGAATGCACTGATTCCATACCTGTAGAACATCTCACCCGTCTCATCCATTACTACCGGGAAAGTATATTCGTTTTCATTTAAAAACTCTGTTATCTCTTCCACCGTACCTTCGTCTCCGTAACCGGGAGCGGCAATTCCCAGCACAATCAAGTCCTCTTCATTGCTGCCGTAATTCTCATACAGCTCCTGAATCTCCGGCATCTCACTGCGGCAGGGCGGACACCAGGTCGCCCAGAAATTGAGGAATACGGTCTTGCCCTGATAATCGGATAATGTGTGCTCATTGCTGTACTGGTCTGTCAGAGTAAAGTCCGGTGCCTGCACAGTCTGACGCTCCGCGGTCTCACTGCTGTCAGTGGATGGGGTCTGCTCCTCTGCGGCTTCCGCTGTGAGAGTTTCCTCTGCTGTTTCTCCTGCCTCTTCTGTGGACTTACCTTCCGTTCCTTCTACAATCTCTTCTACAGTCTCTTCCACCGTCTGTCCGCCTGCCAGCCCGCCGAAGTCCGAAAGATAATCCGTCATTCCATTCATATATCCGGTAATTGTCATGATACCCATGAGAATCAGAAGCACAGCTCCGATCTTCACAGTATATTTTACCACGTTTCCATGCTTTTTAAAGAAATCCAGAACAGTCCCCGTAAACAGCCCAACCGCCAGAAACGGCAATACAAATCCCAGGGTATATACACCGATCAATACCGCTGCTTTCCCTGCATTGCCAGAGGATCCCGCCATCAGGAGTACACTTCCCAGAGTAGGTCCCACACAGGGTGTCCAGGCGAAACTAAACGTAAAACCAAGAAGCAATGCCGGAAGCGGTCCCATGACCCATTTATCCATTTTCAGATGCAGCCTGTGCTCACCTGACAACAGCCGCGACTGCCCGAAGATTCCCAGCTGGTACAGTCCCATAATGATCATTATCATGCCCGATATTCTGGCAAACCATATTCTGTTATCCTGAAAAAACATTCCCAGTGCCGTGAAGCCAAATCCCAGCAGGAAAAATGCGCCGCTGATACCCAGCACGAAGAAGAAAGTATTTACCATTACTTTTCTCCTGGGATAATGAATATGTCCTTCCTCATCCACCTGTCTGGCACCGCCTGCCAGATAACTCACATAAAGCGGCACTAACGGCAGCACGCAGGGTGAGAAAAAGCTTAAAATCCCCTGTATAAAAACAGTTATGGCAGGTATTCCTGCCTCTATCTGAAATCCCATAAACTCCTCCTGTTCGTAAAACTGTTTTATCAAGATATTATAACATTGTTGTCAATATTATTCCAGAGAAAATAGAAGACAGTGAATAGGTACACCGAACACAATATGATAGCTACGGTAGCCGCTGGGCTTGGGATTCTTAATATAATCCTTCTCCTTGATGACGATCAGATCAGATTGTCTTTTCAGGCTCTGGATCAAGTCATAGATTTCTCCCGGAAAATAACAGATGACACGGATTCCGGCGATGTCCATCAGCCTGTCCTTGGCATTCATGACACTGTCTGAAAGATTCAGACGCTCCAATTTGCCTTCTATACTCTTCTTGCTTTTAATTCTGTTCTGGGTATGATGAATAGGCTTGCCCAAATCCCTGCTGTAAATGCTGTGATTTAAAATATCCAGCTTGGTCATCATAATCCTGCTGACATCCTCATAGGGCCTGATCAGCTCATAATATTGTTCATTTGTCATTCGTAATACTCTCCCAATACGTTCTGCACGCCTTGAAAATACATTTTTTCCCACCCTGACATGCAGCTTCATTATACAGAAAAGTTGTGAATTTCATATGAGCAGATTCTTAAAAAGAGATGAAAAAAAGATTATAAAAGCTTAATAATTGCAGAAAAAAAGCGGGCTTTCTTTAGGAAAATCCCGCTTTACTTTTTATAATGCCTTGATCCTGTCCACAGCCTCTACTGTATTCTCGTAGCTGCCGAATGCAGTCAGTCTGAAATAAGTCTCACCGCTGGGACCGAATCCGGAACCGGGCGTACCTACTACGTTAGCTTTTTCCAACAAATAGTCAAAGAATTCCCAGCTTGTCATTCCATTAGGTGCTTTCAGCCAGATATAAGGGGCATTCACACCACCGGATACGGTATAGCCGGCATCTTTTAATCCGGTTAAAATGTATTTTGCATTGTTCATATAGTAAGCCACCTGCTGCTTCAGCTGTGCCTTACCGGCCTCGGAATATACGGCTTCACCGGCACGCTGTACGATATAAGGAGCTCCGTTATACTTGGTTCCGTGGCGTCTTGCCCACAGCGAATGCAGGCTTACATCACCGCACTTTAAGTTCTTAGGAATCACGGTAAAGCCCAAACGCACTCCGGTAAATCCCGCATTTTTGGAGAAAGAACGCAGCTCAATGGCGCAGGTTCTGGCCCCTTCACATTCATAGATGCTGTGTGGTACATCATCTTCCGAGATATATGCTTCATAGGCAGCATCATAGATGATCACTGCCCCTACCTTGTTGGCATAATCTACCCACTCCTGCAACTGCGCTTTGGTTATGGTAGAACCTGTCGGATTGTTAGGGAAGCAGAGATAAATCATATCAGGTGTTTGCTTGGGAATCTCAGGTGCAAAATTATTTTCTGCAGTACAGGGCATGTAGATCACATCACTCCAGGTCTCTTTCACAGAATCATACACACCGGTTCTTCCGGCCATAACGTTGGTATCCACGTACACAGGATAAACAGGGTCACAGACTGCAATCTTATTGTCTACACTGAAAATCTCCTGAATATTACCGGAATCACACTTTGCACCGTCAGAAACAAAGATTTCATCCGGGCTGATATCGCAGCCTCTTGCCTTAAAATCATTCTCAGCAATGGCTTTTCTCAAAAATTCATATCCCAGATCGGGAGCATATCCATGGAAAGTAGCGGCATCTCCCATCTCATCTACGGCACCATGCAGTGCATCGATGATAGCAGGTGCCAGAGGCTGGGTCACATCACCGATGCCCAGGCGAATAATCTTCTTATCCGGATTGGCAGCAGCATAGGCATTCACCTTTTTACCAATGGTAGAAAACAGGTAACTTCCGGGTAATTTCAAGTAATTGTCATTGATTTTAAACATAAGACATTCTCCTCTCATTTTTCGCCTGTCAGCTGCAATCCATTGCCTTGCGTCAGGCTTTTATTTTGTCTCTATATCAATCTCGCCCTCAAATACTGTAACGGCAGGGCCTGTCATATATACCAGATTGTCTTCGCGGTCCCATTCAATCAGAAGCTCGCCGCCTAAAAGCTTTACGGTAACCGTTGTATCTGTCAGACCGTTCAGCACAGCTGCCACAGCCGTTGCACAACAGCCTGTACCACAAGCCAGCGTCTCACCGGTACCTCTCTCCCATACACGCATGAACACCGTGTTTCGATCCAGCACCTCAACGAACTCTGTATTGGTTCTCTTAGGGAAGCAGGCATGATTCTCAAAATCAGGGCCGATGGCTTCCAGATTCAGGTCTGCCACATGATCCGTAAAAATGATAGCATGGGGATTCCCCATGGAGACACATGTCATGCGGTACTCTTTACCATTTACCAGGAGAGGGGCATTGACTACCTTGTCTGCTGCATCCTGGTCTGCTGCATCCTGCTCTGCCGGATTCTTTCCAGCCGCCACCTCAGGCAGCACCGGCACCAACTCCGGCTTCAGAATAGGGTTTCCCATGTTCACCCTTACCTTTGAAACCTTGCCGTCTTCCACAGTAAGATCCAGATATTTAATCTGCCCTGCACTGATGACGCTGATCTGTGTCTTATCTGTCAGTCCCTTGTCATATACAAATTTCGCCACGCAGCGGATACCGTTTCCGCACATCTCTGCGCGTGTCCCGTCTGCATTATACATCTCCATTTCAAAGTCGGCTTCTTCACTGGGATTGATAAAAATGGCCCCGTCACCGCCTACTCCGAAATGTCTGTCACTGAGCATCCTTACTACTTCAGGCTTCTGCTCTTTCTCTATTTTCTCTGTAAAACCGTTAATGTACACATAATCATTGCCGCAGCCCTGCATTTTTGTAAACTTCATACCGTTCCTCCAAACCATTGATATCATAAAGCACAATTTTGAATCTGCTCCGTAATAAATTCCGTTCCCAGTATAACAGTTTCCCGGACTGCTGTCATCCTTTTTTTGTAAAAACTCTATACCTTCATCATGGTCAGTACCATCTGGCAGGTCTCCACCAGATTGGTTCCGCTGTCCATGCTGCACTTCTGCAGATAACGGTGGGACTCTTCCTCTGTCATGTGATTTCTCACCATCAAAAGCTCTTTGGCTTCCCTTATCATGGCTTCTTCTTCCGGTTTACGATGTCTGGGCTGTTCCCGTCTCTTACGTCTGCGGCGCTCGATACCCTCTTGTATCATACCGACCGTATTCATCAAGTCATTGACCTTTAAAGGCATGGACAGACAGACGATATCATTACCATAACATTCACTGATCAGGTTCTGGGATGCCATCAAAAGCATCTCAAATCCACAGGGCAGGCATTCGTGAAGCTGTGCATAATACATATCCGCCATCTTGTAGCTGCAGATAACGATCCCGTCGTTGAGACCATCCACCTGACTCAGTGCCTGCGCCCCTGTGGTACAGACTCCCGATACGTGGAAGCCGCCGCGAATCAAAATATTTTTGACACTTTTCGCATCTTCCAGTTTGGGTAATACTACAATAATATTAGTCACATGCCCACCCCCTTTCAACGAATTATGCTTATGCAGAAAAATTAAATTTTATACAGATATTCCTCAATCTCCCAGTCTGTAACCTGTAAACGGTATCTGTTCCACTCATCTCTCTTGGCTGCAATATACTTTTCAGCTACATGCTCGCCCAGGACAGCCTTGATAAAATCATCTTTCTCCAATTCTTCCACTGCTTCAATGAGTGTACCGGGAAGACTGTCAATATTCAGTTTCTGTCGTTCTTCTTCCGTCATCTTGAAAATGTTGCAGTCTACGCTGGCAGGCGGTTCGATCTTGTTCTCGATACCATCCAGACCGGCCATCAGACAAACTGCCAGTGTCAGATACGGATTGGCAGACGGATCAGGGCTTCTCAACTCAATTCTGGCATTCTCTCCGGCAGATGCAGGAATTCTGATCAGCGGGCTTCTGTTGGTAGCACTCCACGCGATGTATACCGGTGCCTCAAAGCCCGGTACCAGACGCTTGTAGGAATTGACAAGGGGATTGGTAATGGCTGCCATACCCTTGATATGCTTCATCAGACCGCCGATAAAATAATATGCTTCCTTACTCAGCCCGTTAGGATCTTTTCTGTCATGGAAAATATTCACACCATTCCTGTCCAGTGACATATTGATATGCATACCGGAGCCGTTTACCCCATACTTGGGCTTAGGCATGAATGTGGCATGCAGTCCGTGTCTTCTGGCAATGGTCTTCACTGCCAGTTTAAAGGTAATGATATCATCAGCTGCTGCCAATGCTTCTTCATAGTTTAAGTCAATTTCATGCTGCGCCGGTGCAGTCTCATGGTGGGAGGCTTCAATGACAAAGCCCATATCCTCCAGTGTCAGTACCATATCACGTCTCGCATTCTCACCGTAGTCAAGAGGACCTACATCAAAATAACCGGCCTGCTCCAGTGTATTGGTGGTAGGAAGTGTATTTTCATCCGTATTAAACAGGAAAAATTCACACTCCGGTCCGACGTTAAAGGTGTACCCCAAGTCTGCCGCATGCTGAATGGCCCTTTTCAGTACATATCTTGGATCTCCCTCAAAAGGCAT
This sequence comes from Acetatifactor sp., assembly GCA_045124375.1. Classification (GTDB taxonomy): domain Bacteria; phylum Bacillota; class Clostridia; order Lachnospirales; family Lachnospiraceae; genus Acetatifactor. Next base: position 21,544 of record JBGVLR010000003.1, on the reverse strand, counting down.
CCCGTTAGGGCGATAAATGTCGCAAAGCATTCTGGCTACTTTGCCCTGCTGAGGTCTCCATGGAAAAATCTCCAATGTAGACAGATCCGGATACAGGAACATATCCGACTCCTCGATTCCCACAAAACCTTCAATAGATGAACCATCAAACATGCATCTGTTATCCAGAGCTCTCTCCAACTGACTGGATGTAATGGCAATATTCTTTAAATTGCCCAAAATATCAGTAAACTGCAGACGAATAAATTCTACATCTTCATCCTCTACCAGCCTTAAAATATCCAGTTTACTATAATTTTTCATTTCTTTCCTCCGTTCTGCTGTATATTGTTATAACAGTTCTCACTATCATCCGATAATACCAAAAGGCGCTCTTATCCCTTTGTATTTGATAAGAACGCCCTTGTCCTGTGTATTATGATAACAAAACGAGGCCGCCACTGTCAATGACATTCTTCACAAAAATTGCGTCCGGCGACCTGTTTTGTCCGTTATATTCCACTTTTTATAAGAGACATAATTTCAACTGCTCCCGCATACAGTGTATAAATGAAATGACTGTTATCTGAAAAGGGGAATCCAAATGAGCGCAAAAACCAAAATCGTAGTACTTCGCATGAAAGAATTAATATATACCGGAATCTTCGTGGCACTGGGAATCCTGTTGATCATCCTGTTGATTGCCATGTTCCTTCCCGGAAATGATGCTGCATCCTCCAATCAAAATACCGGTACTACTGAAGAACAGAATACAGAGGAATCTAATCAGGAAACATCTTCCGTCAGCTCTACCAGTATTTACATACCCGGTATCTATACAACCGAACTGGTACTGAACGACCAGTCCATCGATGTGGAAGTGATTGTAGACCAGAGCTCCATCACCTCTATCCGGCTGGTTAATTTAAGTGAAAGCGTTACCACCATGTATCCCTTGCTGGAACCTGCTTTTGACAGCATCTGTGAACAGATTTATGCGACGCAGTCTGTAGATGAAATTACGTATTCGTCTGAAAATAAGTATACAACACTGGTGCTGCTGGAGGCGGTAAAAAGTTCTCTGGAAAAGGCTTATGCATCATCTACTGTTGAGTAACCCGTTTCGTTCATATATCTTTACAGCAACAGGAGCCGACTTGCACCTGACAGGTACAAATTCGGCTCCTGTTAAAATCTTTCACTGTTTATAGGCTCTTTACTGTTTACAGGCTCTTCATTAATTACAGATTCTGGGCCTGCTCCATCCAGAGTGCCGCAGAAGCATCGGAAGGCATACGCAGATCTCCTCTGGGAGATACTGCCACGCTTCCCACCTTAGGGCCATCCGGCAGGCAGGAACGCTTGAACTGCTGCTGGAAGAATCTGCGGCAGAACGTCTTCAGCCATTTCTTGATGGTCTCTTCATCATAGATTCCCGCAAAGGATTGAAGCGCAATACGGTAAATCTTTTCCGGCGAGTAAGAACAACGAAGCAGATAATATAAGAAGAAATCATGCAGTTCGTAAGGTCCCACTAAGTCTTCTGTCTTTTGGGCAATGACGCCGTCCACCGGAGGCAGAAGTTCCGGACTCACCGGTGTATCCAGCACATCCAGAAGCACCTCTCTTAACAGCTCATTATCACAGGTATCTGCATAATATCTTACCAGGTGACGCACAAGGGTCTTGGGAACACCTGCATTGACGCCATACATGGACATGTGGTCTCCGTTATAAGTAGCCCAGCCCAACGCAAGCTCAGACATGTCTCCGGTACCGATTACCAGTCCGCCGGTACGATTGGCGATATCCATCAATACCTGAGTTCGTTCTCTGGCCTGTCCGTTTTCATAAGTCACATCATGGCAATCAGGATTCTGTCCGATATCACGGAAATGAATCATGACAGCTTCTTTGATATCCACCTCTTCCAAAGTAGTACCCAGGGTACGCGCCAGTTTGCAGGCATTGTCATAGGTACGGTCAGTTGTTCCGAAGCAGGGCATGGTCACAGCCATAATTCCCTTACGGTCCAGTCCCAGCATATCAAAAGTACGTACAGTCACCAGCAGTGCAAGTGTAGAATCCAGTCCGCCGGATATACCGATCACGGCAGTCTTACAATGTGTGTGCTCATAGCGTTTCTTCAATCCATAAGACTGAATGGAAAGAATCTCTTCACAGCGCTTGTTTCTGGTAAGCGGATTGCCGGGTACAAAAGGCATACTATCAAAAGTACGCTCCAGCCTGGTCTCTTCAAGTTGCAGTTTAAACGGTACAGCTACGTAATTTAAATCTTTTTCTTTGCCGAAAGTGCCCATTCTGCGGCGTTCTGATCGGATACGATTGATATCCAGATCGGCATAAACAGTCTGTCCTTCAAATCGCTTGGCCTGCGCCAAAATGGTTCCATTCTCCGCAATCATATTATGTGCACCGAACACCAGATCCTGAGTAGATTCCCCTTCCCCGGCACTGGTATAAATATATCCGCACAGCAGTCTTGCACTGGTACTCTTTACAAGAAGCTCACGGTATTCATCCTTACCAACCGTCTCATTGGACGCGGAAAGATTAGCTATAACGGTGGCACCCATCAGCGCATGATCGGTACTGGGAGGATTAGCCACCCACAAATCTTCACAGATCTCACAGCCGATTACCAGCCCCGGCATATTGGTGCATTCAAAAAGCAGATTCACACCAAACGGGATTTCTTCACCATCAAGATAGTAAGAAGTCACCTCTCTGTTGCCTTCCGTGAAATGTCTTCCCTCATAAAACTCTGCATAACTGGGAATATTGGATTTTGGCACCAGCCCCAGAACTATACCGTCCTGAATCACTGCTGCCACATTATATAATCTTCCATCACGTTCAAGCGGCAGTCCCACTATTACAATGGCATCATGGCCTTCCGTGGCATCTGCGATACAAAGAAGCTGCTTTTTGGCTTCCTCCAAAAGAATCTCCTGTAAAAACAAATCATTGCAGGTATATCCTGTCAGGCACAGCTCCGGAAACACAATGACCTTAGCGCCACTCTCATAAGCTGATTCCAGCTTTTCACAGATGACCTGCGCATTATACTTGGGATCTGCCACCCTGATCTTGGGCGTAACAGCTGCTACTTTAAGAAATCCATGCTTCATATCTGCTCCTTTTAGGCATTGTGCCTCTATCTTCTTGCTTTCTGATACAGTTCTTTCAATTCATCTACAGTAAACACATAGTTGGTATTGCAGAAATGGCACTTCATCTCAATGGGCTCGCCGTCATCAATCATCTCCTGTATCTCTTTCTTTCCGATACTGATCAGCGCCTTTTCCACTCTCTGTCTGCTGCAGTTACAATAAAACTGCGTGTCCAGGGTATCTGTAACTTCCAGATCAAAACCATCCAACACCACACCCAGGAGTTCTTCAGGTGTCATCCCTTCCGCCAACAGACTGGTTACAGAAGTCACTTTCTTTAAATTTTCTTCCAGTCTGTCGATCACTTCATCCTCTGTAAAAGGCATCAGCTGTATAATAAAACCGCCTGCACACTTCACGGTATTATCTTTCTCCATCAGGACACCGAGTCCCACAGAAGAAGGAATCTGCTCTGAGGTAGCAAAATAATAGGTAAGATCTTCCGCAATCTCACAAGTCTGCAGCATGGTCTGTCCTGAATATGGTTCCTTCAGCCCCATGTCTTTTATAACAGTTAAAAATCCGGGACCTACAGCACCTGCCACATCCAGTTTACCTTTGGAGTTGGCCGGAATAATCACATCCGGTACGTTGGCATAACCTTTTACGTTTCCTTTGGAATCTGCCGTCACTGTCAATCCCTGTACCGGACCACCTGACTTTATCTGTAAAGTCAACAAATCGTCTTCGCCCTTCATCATAGAGCCCATCATAGCTCCCGCACTCATCAGTCTGCCCAAAGCAGCTGTCACTACCGGGCTAGTATTATGAGCTTGTCTGGCTTTTTCCACCATATTTTTCGTGGTACAGGCAAACGCTCTGATCTGAGCATTGGCTGCTGTTGCTCTTACAATATAATCAGACATTCTTCTCCTCCTTGCCCTGCTCTCTTGCCACAAGATAGATTCTTTGGGAAGTTTCCGTAACAGGGCCGTCTGTGTCACTGTCTTTTATTGACAAGACCTTCATTCCGGCTGCCTCTACCAGAGCAGCCATCTGCTCAGCAGTATAGCCTCTCTGATAATGTGTCTCTGTAAAACGACGGAATCTGTCGCCCTCTTCCTGCACAAAGACAGTCAGGTCGTACTCATTGATTTCTTCCTCCGGGTGATAATAGTTTTCCCAGATAAAGCTGCAGTCATCCCGGTTCTCCGCAATGGTGGTATCCCCGATGACCTGCTCATATTTATAGACAGTATTAAAATCAAAAATAAAGATTCCGCCCGGATACAGATAATTATTCACCAGCTTAAACGTATCCAGGAGTTCATCTTCCTCCAGAATATAATTCACAGAATCGCAGACACTGACCACAGTTCCCACAGTACTGTACAATTCCAGTTCCCGCATATCCTGCAGAAGATACAGGATCTCATCTCCTGCCTGTTCACGTTTTTCCATGGCCACGCTTAACATTTCTTCAGAATTATCTACTCCTATCATGTCGTAGCCTTTTTGGTAAAGCATCTGGGTCAAAGTACCGGTACCGCAACCCAGGTCTACTACCAAATTGCGTTCGGACTCCAGAATCGCACTTTCATAATGTTGCAAATCATTATCCTGCAGATTATTATTCTGTAGATCATTATTCCAATCTGCAGACTCCAACTGTTCTTTGACTGCGTTCTCTTTTTGTGGCATGGACACTCCGTATTGCTCAATTAGCCCAACAATTCTTTCACACCATTCCTCATATGGAGTATTGTCCATGAGTTCATCATATACATAAGCAAACTCGCCATAACTTTCCATTATTATTCACCCAGCTTCATTGCTGCTACAAATCCGGCTGCGAGACAGATAATACCTGTTATCACACTGAATACTGTCACCTGCGGATAAGTTCCCATCAACAAAATTGCAAAAGGAGATGCTACGATCAAACCGATAATTGCCCAGTAAGCATATAAGGGGAATTTTGCAAAAATAATTTCAATCAATTTTGCAATAGCAAAAATGCCCACTACCACACCAATACCGAAAGGTACCAACACGCCGCAGCCTGTCAGAATACCCTGTATATCAAAAGCCACCAGAGAACGGATAAAGTCATTGATATTGGTCAAAATCGGGTTATAATATCCCATCAGTAAAAGCATCATGGAGCCGCTGACCCCTGGAATGACCATAGTTGCAGATGCAATAACGCCCACACCAAACAGTTTGATCACATTGATCAGGTTAAAGGACATGTTGGCAGCTGCACCTTCTTTTTCTCCCATAAGAGCCAATCCTGCAACCAGTGCGAAGAAAAGTACACAAGCTATAATATGACCAACACGAACAGAATTACCTTTTACATTTTTCCAGATAGCAGGCAGTCCTCCCAGTACCAGACCGATGAACAGCAGATTAGTCTGTACAGGATAGTGACCAAACAGCCATTCCAGCCCAAAGGAACTTGCAACAATAGCAATACCCATACCTATCACGATAGGAAACAGGAACAAAATACTTTTCTTGAATTCACTGAACAGATGTGTGATACAATGTATCAACTTGTCGTAGATACCCATGGATACCATCATGGTACCTCCGCTGACGCCGGGAATAATGTTGGCGATACCAATTACCATACCTTTTAAAATACTTTTAATCATTTCTCAATTCTCCAATCTTACATTCTACACAGCTGCCCAGGGCCATGCCTTGCGCAGCTGCATCTCTTCTTTGTAGATTATAAGGTGTTTAGCCTGATTTTACCACTAAAATGTGCGTTCTTTACAAAAAATTAATGAATATACTGCTTCAGGAATGCCAGCAGACTGTCCATCTCTTCATCTGTTCCCACCGTTATGCGAAGTGAATTATCAATGCGCGGCTTATTCCAGTAGCGCACATAGATATCTGCTTCTCTGAGAGCTGTAAAAATATCTTTCGCCGGAACTGATTCATGGGATGCAAAAATAAAGTTCGTCATGGAATCCGGGAAAGTGAATCCCAGCTTTTTCAGTTCTGCTTTGGTGCGCTCTCTGGTATTTATAATCTTTTGCACTGTTGTTCTAAAATATTCCTCGTCCTTCACAGCTTCTATTCCGGCTGCCTGAGAGGGATAGTTCATGGTGTAAGAATTGAATGAAAATTTCGCATCATTCATATATTTGATCAGCTTCGGATTACCCATAGCGAATCCAATACGCATTCCCGCCATTGCACGGGATTTGGAAAATGTCTGCACTACCAGCAGATTGTCATATTTTTGAATGAGAGGCAGTACGCTGACACCGCCAAAATCCACATAAGCTTCATCCACAATGACAACTACATCTCTGTTGGCCTCAAGAATCTTTTCAATCGTTTCCATAGATTCCATCACACCGGTAGGCGCATTGGGGTTGGGGAAAATCACACCGCCATTCTCCTGCATATAATCCTCAGGTCTGATATGCCATTCTTCATCCAGTGCACAAGTCTTATAGGGAATCCGATAAAGATCTGCCCATACATCATAAAAAGAATATGTAATATCCGGGAACAGAATGGGTTTATCTGAGTTAAAAAAGGTCAGGAAAGCCATAGACAGTACATCGTCTGATCCCACACCTACAAATACCTGATCCGTTTTCACCCCATAATATTCTGCAAGGGTAGTAACAAGTCCTGTGGTATTAGGGTCCGGATACAGTCTGAGTGCATCCGCATTCAGCTCTTTTAAAGCTTTTGCCACTCCCGGTGCCGGCGGATACGGACATTCGTTCGTATTTAATTTAATCATCTTAGGCTTGTTCGGCTGCTCCCCTGCCACATAAGGGATTACCTTTCGCACATTGTCTTCCCATTTCATTTGCAGTTTTCCTCCTGTTGCGCTATTCTTTCTGTCATTCTGATTTTGTGAAACACCGCTTCTTATCATCCTTTTATAGAGTACACTTCATTATAATACTTTCGATAAAAATTCCTGCAGTCTGGGACTCTTGGGACTGTTGAAAAATTCTGCAGGCGTATTCTCTTCCATAATAATACCTTCATCCATAAACAGTACTTTGGTCCCCACTTCCCTTGCAAATCCCATCTCATGGGTTACCACTACCATAGTCATACCTGTCTCTGCCAGTTCTTTCATAACTTCCAGAACTTCACCAACCATCTCAGGATCCAGTGCGGAAGTAGGTTCATCAAAAAGCATTACCTTAGGACTCATAGCCAGTGAACGCACAATCGCAATTCTCTGCTTCTGTCCGCCGCTCAAAGAGCTGGGAAATGCATCTGCTTTCTCCGTTAATCCTACTCTGGTAAGAAGCTGCAGTGCTTTCTCTTTCGCTTCCTCTTCTCCCATCAGCTTTAACTTTACAGGCGCCAATGTAATATTATCCATAATGGTCAGATTGTTGAATAAATTAAAATTCTGGAATACCATGCCCATATGTCTTCGCACCTGGTTGATATTCACATTCTTGCCATTTATCTTCTGACCGTCAAACCAGATTTCCCCGCTGGTAGGTGTCTCCAGCAGATTCAGACAACGTAAGAAAGTACTTTTTCCGGATCCGGAAGGACCTACCACAACTATTTTCTCTCCCTGATGTACATGATAATTCACACCACGAAGTACATGATTTCCTGCAAACTCTTTATGCAAATCTTTAACGATTATCACTCTTACGCAGCCTCCTCTCCAAAATACCCAACAGTGCAGACAGTGCCTTGGTAATGATAAAGTAGATAACAGCAGCACCAATAAGCGGCATAAATGCCTCAAAAGTCTTGGATGATAACTGATTCGCCACTCTGGTCAAATCACTTAAAGCCACATAACCTACAATAGCCGTCTCTTTCACAAGTACGATAAATTCATTTACCAGAGGCGGCAGAACATTTTTAAATGCCTGGGGTATTACAATGTACCGCATGGTCTGCACCTGATTCAGTCCCAGCGATCTGCCCGCTTCCGTTTGTCCCTTGTCAACCGCAAGAATACCGGCGCGCACGATTTCCGCTACATAAGCTCCGGAATTCATGCCAAAGGTGATTCCCGCTACAAGAACACCGTTCCTCCAGCTTTTTAATACTACAAACCACATGATCAGTAACTGCAGAACAGAGGGCGTACCTCTGATAATGTCAATATAGATACCGGCAAATCTGGCAAATATAGTAGGCTTACCGTTCTTTCGGGCAGACAGCTTCATAAATGCCAGCACCGTACCGATGACTACACCAAGAACTGCTGCAAGCAGCGATACTTCCAGGGTTACTCCCAGCCCTTTCAGATACAGTTTCCATCGGTCTCCCTCAATAAAAGCCACATAAAACTTGTCCTGCACCGACAGAAGCCATTGTTGTACAGAATGAAACCACACCATTGTCTCTACCTCTCTCCTCCTGAATAAACTTTATCCGCCCAGCGAATCGCTTGAATCTATCATACCAAAAAGAGGATAATGGCACAACCATTATCCTCAAAAAAGTGATTAATTATGCAACATTTATTCTGCTTCTTCAATGTACTGTGCTACCAGTGCATCAAAAGTACCGTCTGCCTTCAGGTCAGTCAGTGCCTGATTTACTTTCTCTACCAGGTCACTTCCCTTAGGAAGGGCAATTGCATACTGCTCTACTTCGAAATCGAACTCTGCTCCGTCAATAGCCTCCAGCTTGTCTGCATACTTCTCGGTAAATACCATTGCAGGATTCTTGTCGATGATAACGCAGTCAACTCTTCCGTTCATCAGATCATTCACTGCATCTACACCTTTATTATAGCTCTTTACGTCTGCTCCTTCGATTTCATCTGCAATAATGTTTCCGGTAGTACCAAGCTGTACACCGATTGCCTTATTCTTCAGATCCTCAGCGCTCTTAATCTCAGAGCCCTTCAGTACGATCACATACTGTACTGCATCGTAATATGGTTCAGAAAAGTCTACGACTTCCAATCTCTCATCGGTAATGGTCATACCTGCGATTGCAGCATCGATCTTAGAACCGATAGCAGTTACCAGAGAGTCGAATTCCATATCCTGAACTTCTACTTCCATATCCAGCTTCTCTGCGATAGCTTTGATCAATGCAACATCAAAACCGTCAGGCTGTCCGTCATCCCCGATATACTCAAAGGGAGGGAATGCAGCGTTGGTACCGACAAGCAGCATATCCTTTTCTTCAACGGACGTATTCTCTGCATTTGCAGTATCAGACTGTGCAGATTCGTTATCAACTGCAGAGCTGTCAGCTACAGAAGCATCAGCTGCCGAACTGCCAGTAGCAGCGTCACTGCCACATGCAGCCAGGGTACCTACACACATTACTGTTGCAAGTAACATAGCAAATAATTTCTTCATAATAATATCCTCCTAATAAAAATCATAACTTAAGAATCCGCATTAGCATAGCACTTTTAAAGCAGAAAATCAATAGTATATGAATAATTATTCACAAAAAAAGCCACACGGACACCGTAATATATGGTAGAAAAGGCACCGGTTTACGAAGATTACCGCGCTTGTTGATGTTATGTTTAAATCCCTGTACGATTCCCAGCAGTATATAGGCGGTCCCCATATGCAACAGATACGTCAGCATGCCTCTACCAAATCTACTTTCGAAAACTGCACATACAAGAAACGCCAACCCGTCTCCTGCACCATACATCCGCATAAAGATTCCCATCTGCACAGCCACAAATACCACTAATGAAATCAGTTTCTCATCTGACGGCTCGGTCACAACAAATACTAAGCCTGCCGGCAAAGCCGTCACATGTAGAAAATCATAAACCTCCCGGGACTGAATATCCTGTATAGATGCCACAAGAAGATATGATGCCAGTACGCCACAGGCCAATTGCCCGTACCAGTTCCAGTGTACCAGGATCCTTTCTATCCAGATTCCTGTCACAAGACTGTAAAGCATAATTTTCTGATAGAGCATCTTATCTACGATGATACAATGTCCCGAATCTTCTCTGATAATCATTCGCAGGCATATGTCAGCCAACACTCCTATTTCCAGGCTGATGACTCCAATCATTTTTTTAACCTCTTTTCTTATCTGAGTCTTGTCCGGATATCATTGAGTACGCTTTCCTCTTCACCTAAGGTCCATATGATCGGATAGCACGATTTCTGTTCTCCGTCTTTCCATGCGTTTATTACAATAGTGTATTCTCCCAAAGGTGTACCTAACGGTACCATAAATTCATACTCCTCTTCTTTCCGATAAATGGTTCCATCATAGGAATATGTAGTATTTAAACCAGGATCTATATCAGTTAATTCTTTTGGAAAGATAACCTCCACTTTATCAACATATCCATATGACGTTATTACGAGCCTGCCACTTTCTCCACATCTAAAGACCGGTTCATGTGGAGTGAGTAACCTCTCTGCATAGGCTGTTACTGCAAAGCTTTCTATGATACAGTTAACTGTATTTTGATTTCCCACACGATCTATTGCATACACTTCCACTGTGATGTCTCCCTGAAACAGGATATCTTCCTGGGAAAACAAAATTTCTATACTTCCTGCCGTTGCGGAATACGTCCTGCGGTTTCCATTATTGAGATTCGTTATGATTGCACAGAAATCCTGTAACCCGCTTCCATTGTCTTGCGCTTTCAAAGTAAACGTTTGTGCTTCCCTTCTCTCGGTCTGCTCCATATATTGTTTCACTTCTTCTACTCCCGATATAGCCGGCGCTACATTATCGCCAATCAACAATACTCCATTAAGCAGATCGCTATTCCAGTCAGAGGTCACCAGTTCCCCCTCAAAATCAGCACCGGCAACCGGTACCACCTGCAGACTCTTACCATTCATGGATGTTTCCATAGTAAAGCGTTGCTCCGTATCGAGTCTCCTGCAACGGTTACTCTTTCTGGTAATTGTATAAGAATCATCCTTTAGAACCGATTTTCCCGTGAAAATCTTTGTTACCTCTGCTGCATTTGCCGTGACCACTGTATCTTTTATCTGCGTTGTCACCGGTGTCTGGATATCCATTATCACAAAATCAGCAATACCTTCTTTCATATAGAACATAGAATGATTGATCTGATAAGCTGATGATGCTTCCCCTGCCATTACACTACCAAACTGCAGTGTAAAAGGTGTTACCCCATCACACTTTACATAATAGGTACCGGAGCTTTCCTCATATACGGAACCTTTCGCTGAAGATACTGTTATCCTTTCCGTTCTTAACGGCCAGGCTACCTCCTCGTCCACACGTCCAATCTCAATATGTATCGTTTCTCCTACATTACCTGCTTTATCTACTGCTGACACATGGAAAATCTGCCTGTCCTCCGTCAGTTTTAATTCTACGCGAGGATTTTTGGTATAGATACCATTATCTGCTCCTGCTTTTGTATTCGCCTTTTGATCAACAATATAGTAGAAACCTGTCGTTCCGGAAGTAAGTATATTTAGTGTCACATTGGATTTACTCAAGACTTCTGTACTGCCTGCAAGGTAAGACTCAGCCCTGTGATAATACGGTGTTCCGTTATCTTTCGGTATGTCCCATTCCAATATTACCGAAGACTCATCCACACCATTTTTTCTGACAGTTGATTTGTCTATCTTATCCGGTGCCGCACTGTCCGTTGCTGTTACTCCTTTTAAAAACAAGGAATCTACATATCCTGTCTTTACCGATTGAATCGAAAATACTCCATTACCGTTTTTCTTGCCACTCTCCATAGTATAACTGCTGACAAACTGTGTATTCACATAATTGCTGCCTCCGTATGCCTGAGAAGATGACACCAACTGCCCATCCTCTTTATAAGGACATATCTGTATCTTCTGACAACCATTAAAGCTGATTTCATTGACATTCGAACTGATCCATGCCGCATTCTGTGAAAAATCCGTCCACAGTGCAACTCTGACACCGGTAGTCCCTTCCGGCAGAGCAATTTGCTCATTCCAGTAGATTTTCCCATGATCATCATAATCATTAGGTATATCAGCATAATACTGATACCATCCGCTTGAAGTTCCTTTCTTTCCGCCGGTACGCTGTTCAAAAGCATTTAAAAATCTGCTTATGCTTTCTTCATTCCCATTATCTAAATCAGAATAACGCGTCACAGAATTCAGTCCTTTCGAAAAAATTACTTTGTTATTCTGATCCCACACAGTCAGGATGCTGTTCTTAATTTTGCCTTCCACCCAAAGATCAGCTGACATATGAACATTTAGTATACCATTGCCATTAATAGGTATCAGTTGATATCTCAACTGATATTTTTCATCATAATATTCTCCTATCCCCAGATACGTAGAATTTGCATCATCTTTTCCATGAAATCTGACACCCCATATATTTTTCACGTTTGCATAAGACTGACCGCTGACACCATAATTGATATTCCTGCTGCCAAACTCTTTCGCCCACTGACTGAGATAATCCGAGTTGGACATCAAAGTAAAAGATGTATCCTGAACCCGATAACATTGGTCAGAATGATAATGATAGACCACATTACCGGATAATCCTCCGGGATATCCTCCTCCGCCGCCGGCACCTCCGTTTTCACCGTTTATTCCCGAGGAAAGATTCCCCGCCTGAGATCCGCCAGCCCCTCCGTCTGCCAATGAAGATGCCCCGCCTCCCCCACCGGCTGCAAACAATAATCCTTTCAGATTACTTGATACGGTGGTACATCCTCCTCCATTTGCGAAGGTATTACCTTTCCCGCCCCCATTATAACCATTACTGCCGCCGATATTATAGGTCAGTTCCTCCCCTTTCACAAGCCAGACTTTCCCGGTAACACGGCCTCCATATCCACCCTGATGTTTTCCATAATTGCCACCCTGCGCTCCGCTTAAAGTCAAAGTATAAAGTCCCGTATATGGCACCTTATATTTCCCGGACGTTCCCGAATATTCAAAAGTTCGATCTACCTGCTTACTATTACTGATATCTTCAGCACCCGAGACCAATGTCCAATTAACATTATCCCTGCTCTGATAAATCATATAAGACTTGTCCCGTCCATCATTCTGCTGCCAGCTTAAATCCACAGCACCTTTTCCTTTGTTCGCGTTGTAATTATCATCTGCATACAGAACCAGTTCCACCCACTTTGCATACAGCGTAATATTCTTTTCCGGAACGATCTTATCTCCTGTAGTGCCTGCCGGAGTAACGCAATCCGGCTCATAATACCATCCTCCAAAAGAACTGCCGTTTTTGCATGCCTCCGGCAAAATGACAGCATCATAACTATAACTTGCCCTTACCAAGTCCTCGCTGCCTGCCGTCCCCAGAAAATAATACCTGTCATTGCGAATCGTTCCATGAAAGGGCTGCTCCAAAATCCACTCTTTAAATGACATGGTTCCTGTTATCGGTGCTATTTTCTTTCCGCCCGCTGTCTCAAAGGTAACTGTAAAACCATCAGGAGCTGACAATTGTGAGTCATCCAACAGGTACGAATCACCAAATGCCCCCTTTATTGCTGTAATTCCTTTGTTTCCCCGGTATGTGCCTCCTGCCGGATCGATCTTCAACGTACTTTCCGATCTTTTCCACTGTGCATACAAAGTAACTGTTCCGCCGCCATTCTCATCATAATTCTCTGTAGAAAGATTCAATATCTCTTCCTGGTCGGTAAAGTTTCTGCCTGTACCGTCCGGCTTCGTATTCCAGCAGACAAACTCATATCCGATTCTCGTGTACGTATTTTTATTAAGTCTTGTCTGGGGTGTTATTTTCTCCCCTTCGTATGTAGTTTCATTATTATACATATGGAGGCTATGTTCCATATATCCGCCCACCCAGCCATTGGCATTGCTGTCATATCTTATCTGATACCGGTTCCAGGAAATATCACGACAATAATGGACTCCAAAGCCTGCTCCCTGTTCCAGATTACTGCAATGGGGGCAAAGGTAATAATAATCAAGCGACAGATCCAGCCTTGTTATGGATTTCGCAGCCTCTTTACTCATATAAATCATAATCGGCGTGACATTCTCTCCGCAATCCGCACACGATGCCATCCAACCGGAGTAATAGGCCCGAAGACAACTGTGACGCCCAAAAGTAATGTCATGATACGGTATGCCGACAGGCGGATAACTGTCATGGCAGCAGCTGCTGTCGCCATGTACGACAGTCCACTTGCCAATCGGTATCTCACCTTCCTTGCGCACCCGAAAATAATGTTCCCCTTCCTTCAAAGCCCTGACAGAAGATGAGATTCCTGTGCTAATGGTGGTTCCATCTTCATACCAGCTGTAATCCGCATCCCCTGAATTTGTTGTAAAAGCTTTACCATCCGGACTAAAGGTAACATAAGGACTTTCATATACCGAACCGGCTGTTGCACAAAGAGAGAATATCCCACAACTGCCTGCCGCCAAAATCATAAATATCAACAGTTTCCACAGCTTTCTTCTCTTACGCATAGTTCCTCCTATGGTCTGGCATTGCACCATTCACAACATTCAACCTCTTCTATCTTAAAGGTAAACGTTTGTTCATCCCAGACTTCCATTGATTTTATTACCCAGTTATGCTCGTCCGGTTCCGTGTGTCGTTCGAATCCTGTCTGTTCTTTGCATTGACTGCAAGTGTAGACAACTATAGTATCTTCTTTACAGTTACCATGCTGAATCTCTTCTCCGACAGGCGTATGTTCTAACGGAGGCACACTTTGACACGCCTCTTCATCTACCCACCCACATTGGGCGCACCAAACCATCTGGTATCCTCCGTGGGAGCAATCCGGCGGTGCACCGTACCACTCCGTTATCAAGTCATGAACATGCCCTTCTGTTGTTACCGACTCTTCTGTTGTTTTCGGCTCTTCTGTTGCTTTCGACTCTTCTATTGCCTCCGACTCTTCTGTTGCCTCCGGCTCTTCTGTTGTTTTTGACTCTTCTGTTGCCTCCGGCTCTTCTAATACCTCCGGCTCTTCTATTGCCTTCGACTCTTCTATTGCCTTCGACTCTTCTAATACCTCCGGCTCTTCCTGTATCGACCGGGATTGCCCTGCTGACTCTTCTAATAGCTGCTCTAACAGCTGTTCTGATTGCTGCTGGTCTGCAAATTTCTCCGGCTGTTGCTCTGATTGAGGCTGCTTAGGGGACTCTGACGGTTGCTGACTTAATGACTCTGTCGGCAATTGTATCTGCTCCATAGACTCGCTGGGTCGTTCTATACTCACGGCTTCAGGGTCCACTGCTCTTACATGACTCTTAACAATCGTATCCTGTGCTGTATTCGCTGCTTTCTTACTGCATCCGCCAACCATTACACAACCTGCAGATACTGTAATTGCAATTAACTGTAATAACCCCCGTCTGTATATCCACCTCATTGCGATTCACCTCCCGATGCGATCACTTTCACAACGCGCAATGACCCCTTAGCCAGTTCCGAATAAAACTGCTCTATATTCTCCTTTTCCATAAGAATATTTACTCTCTGAGCAGCACTTGTCTTATCCTCTGCTGTAATCAGTACCCCTGCGCTGTCAAACACTTCTTTTATAAAAATATTGTCCCATGTAAGGTAAACATCTCCGGTGTCCGGATCCACCGTATAGATATGGATATAATCACCGCTTCTTAAGGTACCTGTGACCACCTGATATAAGTCATCAGCCTTAAATCCTGCTGCCACAGGCTCCTTCATATTTTCGTGTATCTCATTAAGATTAGTGAACATGGACTGGGTTATCATTGTTCCCTTATCCAATTCTCCTGCCGTCATCTGCAGACATAACCGCTCTTTTTCCGTTATAGCAGCTTCCGGGATCAGCTGCTTATCGATTTCCTTTTCCTCAAAATAAGTATAAATATTATCTTCCGTCAATACCAATCCTCTTGGCATATCTTTTGATGTTACCAGTACGATTCCCTTTTCATATGCTGATAACGCATTCTTTTCCACATTTAGCATAATACAATATACAATGATTGCTGCAATAAGCGCTGCAAACGCCGCGCCGGGCAGTATGTTCTTCTTTCTTTTCTTCATTCCTTTTACTCCTCTTTCGGGGGAAAATTACTGACAATGTCAACGGTTTTCTGCTTTTCGGCAGCAATCTCCACCCCAAATACTCCTTTCACCGGGAAACCTATCCTGCTATAGACAGATGTAGATTCTACTGTAGTACCATCAGGCGTCTGCACCTCTCCGACACCATCCTTCCGAAATGTAACAGCTTCTCCTTCTGCCCCAAAAGAATAAATGGTCACATCCTTACCTTTCACGTTATAAACTTCATATTGCAAAATTTCTACTTGTCCGTAAATGAGATCCTTATTACTGTTTTCCCAGTTATCATCCAGCTTCAGATTCTGTCTGACGGCTTCCCGATAGAGTTCGTAAGCCTGCTCGGGAGATTTGATTATGATTGTATGAGTTCTCCCATATTCCTGGATATCAATCACGGCAGATGCCAGATTGGAAGCAGCCAGTGCATCTTCTACAAAAGAAGCACTGGTTCTGAACAGACCTACCTGCAGCTGCGTCACCAGAAGTGCTGTCAGCATTATCAGCAAAAACATCCCTGTGATAAATTCTATTTCTGCACTTTTCTTTTTCCTTAACTGCATTTTCATTTCTGTCTTTATTATCATTTTCTTTTTTCCGACTTTCTTATTTACCACTTTTTATATCCTCATCTGTTCACTCTGTTCCTATCTGTCACCTGATGCTCCGTTAAAAATCCTCTTCTGCTAATTCTTTGCGGTTGACATACGCCGTTCTTCAAATTCGAAAAGTGCCTCACCAAATATTGTCTGAAATATTCCGCTATCTGTCGTTACACTCTGCCCCGATATCTTTCCGTGAATGACAAGCAGAATAGGAGAGCCATAATCTACCTGATTCAGGGTCGTTCCCGTAAGATCAAGATCTACCACTCCGATTTCTGTCAGTTCCTGTGAAAGCTCTACCTTGTCATTTCCGGTGAGATATCCTACCGTCTCCATTCGCAGGATGTATTTCCTGGCAATCTGGCTGATTTCAGCCTTACTGTTCAACAAACCTGCACTTCCCATGAATGCAGCCATGATGATAGTCATGGTCAGAATGCAGATGCACGCAGCCAGCACATTCATGATCGAACCTTTTCGTCTGGATACTATCAGATTCTTCATTACGCACCTGCAGGCGGAGTATACTGCAGCATCTCTGTCGCTTTCCCCGTCATATTACCGACAATCGTATCAATGAATTCTCCCAGTGAATCTTTCATAATGACACATAATACAAGTGCAATGATACACAGACCTACCGTTACCAATATTCCGTCAATTCCGGGGTGTTTTGCCCCCAGGCATTTTTCTTTCCATTCCTGACATTTTACCTGTAACATACATTTTGCATACACCATTTTCCAATACATAAACTCCTCCATTCCGCCGCTCTCTGCGGCATGTTACTGTTTTCCTGATTTCCTGTAACTACTTTTCTGATTCCGTGCGGATATCTCCAATCCACCCGGTAATTAAAAGTTTATTGCTGCCGCCATCATATGGGTGATACAGGCATATAGAACCACAACCAGTATTGCAGAGAGAATTCCCAGCTGGTAAAACGTCATCTTTCTGTCAAGGCTGCTCTTCTTCCTGCCCATGATAGCAACTTCCATATCTTTTATCTGTTCTGCGATATCCGATAACAGATCTACCGCCTGCCCTGACTCCAGAGCCTGCAGCACGGTAATACACAATGCATCCACGTAGCGATTGTCAAATTTACACTGAAACCTTTCTAATGCTTTCTCCACATCTGCCTGCATTACAATATCTCCCGATAAAGTAAACAACGCTTCCCGCAGTCTGCCCTCCTGTACACTGCCGTAACATTCTGCCAATGCATCTGTCACATGAACTCCTGACTTAATCTGCATGGCGATGGCATTATAAATCAGCTTCATTTCAGGAAGCATCCGGTCATTGTCCCTGCTGTTCATCCAAGTCACCATCACATCCGGCAAAACAAAGAACAGTACAGTCAGTATCACTCCCAGCCAGATCTCATAAAAGCTGCCGATAAGCAGTCCTGTTCCTGCCATCACAAGCCTGATTGCCGAATAATTGATGGGACCTACCCATCTTCCGAAATGAAACGCTGCTCCGTTTCGTTCCAGGAACCCTTTCAGTCTTTCATAATCCAGAAAACTGTTTCTGCTCTTTCTAAGATTCCTGCCCACTTCCTCAAAAGTCTGAAGAAGTATCTTGCCGGGCCTGCAGGTCAGAGCTATCGCCATAATCAGCACAAATGTTATGACTGCTACCAGTACGCTCAGTGTCTGCATCCATAATCTAACATTCTGTATTTCCATTTTCTCCTCCACAGCTGTTATTCACAGCTTCGCCGTTCCCGGCAGCTGTCCGCTTATTTATCCAAGTTACGAATCTGATGATACAACAGCATGAAAATAACCAGAATAATGGTTACGCTGATTCTTCCCGGCCATGTGTAAAACAAAATCTCCTGCATTGACGTTCCGATCAGCTGTTCCACAGCGATCAGGATTACGATGGACATTGCTGCCAGAATCAACATATTCACAAGTGCTTCATTCACCATGGTTTTGCGTTCCTGCCTGGTCCGCATATGTTCCCGCACAGATCTTCTGCTGCTGCGTACCAAAGCCGTAAAATCAGCAGAATACCTGATACTGATTTCCATATTCCTAACCAGCTCCTTGAATCTTGGATGCTCAATTTTCTCCGCCATAGCCAGCAATGCAAGGCCGGAGTCTCCGGAAGTCTGTGCTTCATAATAACATTCGTCCAGTACACTTCTTAAAGGTTCTTCCATATACTTGCTGATCTGTTTCAAAATTCCCGTCACCTCTCCGGCTGTAATACTGTAATTGCCCAGAAAATCCAGGAATTTCATCAGATTGTCGTTAACTGCCCTGTAATTTTTGCCCATGAGATAGCTTTCCAGCAGGTACCTCACAATCTGAATAACTACGAGCACAGATAGAGCTATCAGAAAATTGCGGCTGAATATCAAGGTTAAAAAATAGCCTGCTCCACTGACCATAAGATTGATCAAAATCCATACTTCCGATGTCAGCCAACGGTACTTTCCGGTCAGCCCGCAATACATCAGCCGCTGCTCTATCCGATAGAGAAAGCCTGTCCGCTCTTGAAAATCTATAAGAAGCTGTCTGTTCTCATGAACCCTCTGCCTGGCGGCCGCATCCATGGTATCGAATGTTCTTCGCATCATCCTGCCAATGAGACTCTCCGAAGCAAACCACACAAAAAGCAATAAGAAAAACACAAAGATAAGTACACCTAAGAATGCTTTATAAACCATCTTACTTCCTCCTAACGAATCCTCTCATAGACCAGGTCGCCTTTTCTTTCATCCCAGCCTTTCCCGGCAAAAATCTGTTTTACCTGATAATGCTCCATAAATACAAGAGTCTGAAAACAATCCATCATCTTCATCAGCTCATTTCTGGAATAACGGCTTTCATACATGGCATAATCCACCAGCTTATTTGGTGCCTTGTCAGCGGAAGGCGCATGAATGGTAGCGGCACAGATCTGTCCCGTATAAGCTGCATTCAACAAATATAAGGCTTCCGCACCTTTTACTTCTCCGATGATAAAGAAGTCTACGTCCATAGTAAGTCCCGCAATACTGATATTTTTCAGGTCATAGCTGACCTGACTCTCCCCGCTTCCGGGCAGAGAATGTAAAAACATCATGTCCGGATGGTATTTCGTAGTCAATTCGTCTGCCTGCTGTGCAACCAGAATCGCCATATTATCGGGCAGTGTCTCTTTCAGTGCATTCAAAAGTGTAGTCTTCCCCGAAGAATTTCCTCCGCATATCAGTGTGGACCCCTGACGAAATCTTTGGATCAATAGCTCCGCAGTCTCCCGGTCCATCATCTTACGATTAATCAAATCCTTCATTTCCGGAAAATCTCTCGGCACTTTTCGGATACACAGATACGGTTCCTTATAGGTATTGACTAACGGCATGGACACGGTGAATCTTAAGATAAAATCCGGATGGCTTTCCGTATCGGTAAATCTCTGGATAGCATTCATATTTGAGATATTCACCTGGTTCTTGGTCGCCACATAGTCTATGAACTGTCGATATTCCTTCTCTGATCCAAAGGCAATCCTGCCTTCCATTCTCTTTCCTTCCCGTTTTACCCTGATGTTGTCGTGACTGACGATCCTGATATCTGAAATACTCTTGTCGTCAATTAACGGAGAAAGCCTGGAATAACCGAAGATATACTGTTCAAATACGGCTAAAAGCTCCTCTTCTTCTTTCTTCGAGACCTCAAAATACTCGGTAATATACTGCCGTGCCTCCTCTAAGAAAGCACTCCTGCTGATGATGCCTTTCTTCATCTGAATCAAAGAAGTCTGTTTCCTGGTGGTATAATCATTCACCAGTCTTTCCAACCTCTCCTGCGTGGTAGACAGCCTGATTCGTTTGCTGTTATCCGTGTTGGTACAACCTCCTTTCCTTCAATTTCCCGACAATCGATTCCTCCGTGAAATGCCTGTTAACATAAACTACAATTTGACGTTCGAACATTTAAAATGTTTTCCGTTCACACTCGCTCCATCTGTAAAGGTATCTGCGGATGATATGTGAACTGTAAATAATACTCAATGGAATCAGTTGCAACTAATTACTCTTCTTTCTTAAGTCGTGAAAATCCGGCGGATACCGCCCTGACGTAAGAAATCGTTGTCGAGTGATTGACACTTTACTCCTGAAAGGGGCTTTTGTCAACGAAACGAAAGACTTTTTCCTTTGTGCTATTTTACTGAATTTCTATAGTGATTCTGCTCTGTTTGTGCATTTTTTCAGTGCAATTTTCCCTTATGTTTACGGGGTTTGAAGCCCTTTAGTAAATTTGCCGGTAACCTGCTTTTTGTGCAAACTGCATACTTCTTGACAAAACCTAAAAAATGCTAACAGATTATGATACTTTTCTGAAACTTTCATAAATTTCCACACTTTTACTTTTTTTCTGTTATACTAAACTAAATCAATCACAAGGAGGATTTTCTTATGAAGGAAGTGCAGAAACCTAAAAAACCGCTTATTTTTTACTATCTGATAGCGATTGCGGTTCTCTTACTTTTAAATGTGTTTATATTCCCTTCCTATCTGGAAAGTAAAATTATAGATGTAGACTATGGTACTTTTATCCAGATGGTGGAAGACGGACAGGTCGCTGAGGTAAGCCGCCAGGAGGATCTTATCCAGTTTGTGGATAAGAACGATCCGCCCCAATATTACCAGACCTACTATTTTGAAGATACCAAGCTGGCTGACCGTCTGCTGGCTGCCGGTGTTACCTTCGGAACCGTGCCTATCGAGACCATGAATCCCATATTATACTACCTGCTGTCTCTGATTCTTCCGGTCGTGTTGTTTTTTTTTTTTTTTTATGT
>JBGVLR010000002.1:0-4297 GCA_045124375.1 Acetatifactor sp. | reverse complement strand
TAAACAGAAAACGCGTGTCATACTCATTTAATCCGAATAGCTAAGTTATGTATTTGTAGATAAATGTTAGGATCATCCCCAAGTTGCAAAGTTCACGCTAACACATGCGAAAAGCCCTACCTTTTTCGGTAGGGCTTTTCGCATGTGTTAGCGTGAACTTTGCAACTTTGGGATGATCCTAACATTTATCTACAAATACATAACTTAGCTATTCGGATTAAATGAGTATGACACGCGTTTTCTGTTTAATACCTCCGTAATCAAACACTAAATCTAATACGCCATCTACTTGCTGAATTCCCTGGAGTCTTCTGACAAAGCCCTGTTTTACAGGAAGTATTATTACCGTCAGAGCACAGCCCAGATCGCAGCTGAGTATGGCACCACAGAAAGAGCAATTGAAGGAAGGTTGTATCGAATAAAACGTAAGCTTCGCAAGGTACTGGGAGGTGATTTCTATGACAGATAAGCAGTTAGGCTCTCTTAGCGAGCAGGAGTTTGATCTGTATCTGGAAGAAATCATTGAGGCACCGCCTCCTGCAGATCTTTCCAATGAGTTCAAACCCAGGCGCAAAGCTATGAACCGCATTCTCTGGGGTACCGGACTTACCACGCTGACTCTGAATTTCTGGAATCTGGATGTGATCATGCCGGCAATCGGATTGATCCTGCTGATCCTTGGTTACCGTGCGCTAAAGAACGAAAACAAGTGGTTCAAATGTGGCTATGTGATTTCCTGGATTCGCATCGTTTGGTGGCTTGTTGCATTTTCTATTAATGCTACGGTATTTTCAGGTGAATCGGATGTCACCGCCTTTCTGAGAGTCGGCACCTATGTACTGCTGATTCCCGGATTCATCAAACTGGTTGCCTTGCGTAATGGTATCCGTGCTATTCAGAAAAAGGTCGGTCTGCCTCCTCACGGCGGTAACGGAATGCTGGTATGGTATTTGATCATCATTGTTCTCGGCCTGATCAACTTTACAGGATTCTCCGTTTGGGTGCTTATTATTGCCTATATTTTTATTCTCAGGAACCTATACAAGCTCTCTAGAGAGCTGGATGAAGCTGGCTATGCAGTCTCCCCTGCCCCTGTCAAAATCAGTGACATTGCCATTAAGCTCATTTATGTAGGTTTGATCGCAGTTTCCCTGATTCTCGGATACGGATGCTTCAATAAGTACCCTATGGATTGGCAGCCACTGGAAGCGAATTCTGCAAATGAGTATGACGCAGTTCGTCAGGACCTTCTGGATCTTGGTTTCCCTGAGGTGGTCCTGAATGACATGACTCCTGAAGAGATTTTAGCCTGTGAAGGCGCAACATTTGTGATTGTCGAGCAGCGAGACTATGATGTGGATCAGAATCGAGGAATAGGCACACAGGAGGAAATTGATGACGGAAAAATCGCTCTGATTACGATTGATAAAGCGACTCCGCAGCTTCGAATGACCTATGTGGGCGTTAAGCTTGGTGATGAACGGGAACAGTGGAAGATCATTCATCACTTCGAGTGGTTGGATGACCGCAAATTCTACGGTACGGAAGCGGTCCAGTTGTGGCCATACTCGCAGACGGGTTGGAGTGTATCGGGTGATTTCTCCGGTCGACTTCTTTATGAACAGGATGGTTCAGTCTACACTTCTGACTATCACAGCCTCGGAAAAGTAACCTATGACACCAACGGAATGGTTGCTCAAATGCTGGGGCAGACCTCTTCTACAGATGTTTTCGCTACATTCTCTCTCCCAAATGAAGGTGAGCGCCGAAGAGGTTATGTGATGTATGAGCTTTCTGAGATGATAGATGGATTTATCATCAGCTCCTGGTTCAACTACATTCATCAACACAACTGGTTCCAATTCCCTGTCCAAACTGCCATGGAATTTGAAATGACGTCCTTCTCAAATAACGGCTGGGCATTCAAAACCATCCAGACCGCTCTGCAGTTCACAACACATGGCGAGATTCCTAAGTTATTCTAATATAGCAACAGCCCCGGATGTAACCCCGGGGCTGTTTTGTATTCAATTAGACTACAATTATTCCACTTACTATGCTATTTGCTGGAATTGTGATGTGTGCACAACTGTTATTGATTCGCAAGTAAACTGGTATATCTTCAGGATTAGAATTTAGGAATACCGCAACCAAACCACTTACCGTTTCAAAGGCTACAACCTCTACCATTGATGTATATCTACTTACGCCTATTCTGACAGAATTATGATCAATATAGTGACTAAAATGCCAGATATAACTTTGCAGCTCTCTGTAATTCAATTCTTTGGATGTCGTATCGAATAGGAATGGTGCATCACAGAAATTATTTACGTGATTTGGTCCACCTCGTTCATCCAGAACAAGGTTCCAGTCCAGAAATACATTCATACCCGCATTTAGGTCTCCCATGATATCATGCGCATACTTTTGGGCATTAACAAGATTGTCGTCAGCACGGTATTTACTAAATTCGATGCAAGCCTCAGAAAGCAATAGTTTTTTCTTAGGAAATCGCTCCCGAATCATCTGCAATGCTTCAAAATGATCACCGCTATACCAATGGAAGGCAAGACCGGCAATCATGTGATCAGTCTCTTCATCAATGATGGTATCTGCCCACTCGAAGGCGCGTTCTTTATTGTGATCCCAAATGTAAATCTCAATATCGTTCAGTCCGTGAGCAGTAAGAGACGGCCACACATAATCCCGCAGGAACACCTTTTCTTCCTCAGCTGTGAAGATGCAGGAATCCCAAGTTTGTACCGCTTTGGGTTCATTTTGCAACGTCAGCATTGTAACATTGAAGCCTCTATTGCGGTACTCCTCAATATATCTGCAAATATACTCCGCCCAACGCTTCCAATAGCACACTTTCAGTTTTCCACCGTGATTCCGTTCGCCGTTTGTTTTCATATATGCCGGCGGGCTCCACGGAGACAACATAATCTCTAATTTCTTTCCATATGCAGCCTCAGCGTCCACAAGCATCGGGAGAATGTATTTTTCTACCCGAGTAAACGAGAAATTCTCCAATTCAGGATCATTCTCATCACCATCTGCTTCGTAGTGTTCCAGCGAAAAATCACAGCTATCGATTGGAATCCGCACGAAACGATATTTCATGCTGTCCTGCCCGAAGTACTCCGTCAGCATCTGCTTTTTCTGCTCCGGACTCATCAGAGAGTAAATGTATGCTGCAGAATCGGTGATAGCTCCGCCAAAGCCATCCATCGTCTGATACTTGACCTGGGGATAGAGATTGATCAGTTGTTCTTCTCTTCCACCATCATCAAGAAAAGGAATCACTTCCTCATGCGTGTTCCGCATGTTCCCTTTGTAAGTAGTTGAAACAAGTCTTAAATCCATAATACATCCTTTCTCATACTCGCTCGAAGAACACATCAATCCGGTTAACCTTTCCTCCGCGGATTCGAGCAGCGTACTCTTTGGGTACAGTATCGCCTAGGATATGCTTGTGCTGGTCAACAAGGTAAAATTCAATTTTGTATCCACCGGGCTTCAATTCCTTCAATCCGTTCAGATGATATACCACTGTGATCTTTCCAAGGAAAGTTCCTGTAATGGTTCGCTCTTCCCCAATAAGATAGTGAGGGATCGCCGGCTGGAAACGCAAGCGAAGACCAAAGTCATCATATTCGAAGGGCGTCTTGCCGAAAAGCATATGATTCCAGATTGAAATGAACTCGGCCGTGCTGCCGGAAAGACGGGAAACATAGCCTCTGCCGTGGGATTGCACATCTTGATTTGCAGAAGAAAGAAGAAAACTGGAATTCTCCAAAGTGCTTCGCTTGTACATTTCCGGGGATAAGAATGGAATTGCTGCATTATGGAAATCTGCAAAGAACTGATCATATATTTCACATTCCAGCAATGCCAACAAGTACTTGTTGCCGTGATATAAACATTATACGCAAAATGGACCTAAAAATGAAGATACTGTCACTCTCTTTATTTTAGCACCAAGGCTGTAATTCCCTGTACTTTGCCGTCAAATACGTTATCTGTCAGCAGGTTCCGCTTTCCGGAAAGCGCCGGTAAGCAAATTGTATCTTCCTTGGCGTGAAACAGAATGGTCACTTCATCTTCTTCCAGACACCGGGTTACGCAGATGAGACCATCTTTGTCCCGAGCCTCCTCCGCTACCGTTTTGCCCCGGGTAATGGCAGGGATCTCCTTACGCACCCGCAGCAGCCGTTTGTACCAGGAAAGCATATCCTTGTCCTGTCGACTTTCGTCCCACAGCATACCCCGGCGGCAGTCCGGATCTTTGGCA
>JBGVLR010000001.1:0-2383 GCA_045124375.1 Acetatifactor sp. | reverse complement strand
AAATGGGCAAATGACACTGAAGAATTCTATTAAACTAACATTTCACGGAAGTGAAACTCTATTACTAACATAGATATTATACCATAAATTCTTCAGATAGTCAATCAGAATGGACTGAAAGGAGCCAAAACCAAAGAGAGGTTGGGTTTATGCTCGATTATACGACGAAATCAGTCTCACAGTTGCAGAGCAAAATCTGTTCACCACACATAGGGCAGATCTCGCAAGCACAATTGAAGTGATGATAACCTCCTATGAACACACCGCATCCGGTGCATTTGTTGGTGCCCCAGTCATATTCTTCGTCTCCAAAACGGATTCGATCCAGAATAACGCCATTAAATTGCACCTTGGCGCAGCAGCAACTTTCCAGATGCGGGATATTTTGGCCGCAGAGCGTACATTTTCTCCTGCGATGGAATCTGCCTGCTTGGAAATAATCATTCATGTTCTATCACCTCGCTTCTGTGTGAAGTTGGAACAGTTACAGAGATACCTCTGTCCGACGTCCGCGACCGGGGCCACGTACACAGCCGCAGCTTTTTACCTTCTTGTTAAGTATCTTCGTTAAGCGGATATAAGACTTTTTACCACAGCTGCACTGGCATTGGATCGTCTTTCGGTTACTGGGATCCCGGCCCATGGGACCAATTACGGTAAGCCTTCCGATAACAGTACCAGCCAAAGATTCCACGATCCTGCGTTCATCCTCCTCCTTTGTGGCATCCATTTTCTTATGAACAGCTTCTTTGATTTTCTCTTTTCGGTCACAGCCACAGCAGAGAGATTCACCGTTGCGTAGTTTGGTCGAGGATACATACGACTCGTTTCCGCACTCGCATCTGCATAGCCATTTGATATGCCTATCCTTTCCCCGGATGTAATCATCCAGAACGGTCCATTTGCCATATGTTCTTCCTGCTAAGTTTTCCATAACATTACCTCTTTCCAAAAATGGGCATGAAAAAAGGAGCAAAACCTGCTGGTCTTGCTCCTCTGTTTCAATGTTTGATTTCTTACATATGATAATCGATACTGACGAGCACATCCTCGTCGTCCAGATCCTCGATATACTGCTGAATCGTCTCCTTCCATGTTATAGCAAGTTCGCCTTCATGGTCGGGATTCCGATAGTCATGGCTTTCTGTCAGCCAGTCATCGTCATCGATCAGATCACAGAAGGAAACAGGGTATTTCCGATTATCGGTAACACCCACCCGGTTCAGGTATTCCTCTTCCGTCTCTCCAATCTTGTAAATCAGATCGAGGAAGTGATATACACAGCCATCTTTGACTTCCATATATCTCTCGGGTTCCATCAGGCCTGTTACGAACATGGCTTCCAGCGATGCAAACCGCTTTTTTGCCTGGTCCTGATACCACTGCTTCATGGTATCCCACTCGATATCTTTCTTTCTGGCAGCGGACACCCACATATAGCCATCCGGGCAGGGATAATTGGTATCATCATTGCCCCAGCTGCGCTCGCCAAAGGAGTATTCCGTGCAGGTATTCTTGACCAGGAATGTAACGGGCCATCTGCCGCCGATCTGGAACCAGTCCCACATAGCATTGGGATTAGAATAATAACCGTACCCTTGAGTTGCCTCGTCATACTCATAATTGCAGTAGTCCGTTGCGTACTCGTGCATGGTCTTATAGAGCTTATTGAATGGATAATCCGGCAGAGCCTTCATCTTTTTGGCTTTGTGTGTCCTTTTCGGATGCTTCAGTTTGCCAGCCTTCTTCTGATAGACTTTACCGTCCTTGATCATAAACTTACCCCAAACGATAGGGTCATAGAGGCTAACGATCCGGCCACCCGGAAGGCGCACACAGTCGCAGGAACGGTTTTCGTAGCTGGACTCTACATCGCCCTTCTGGTCGCAGAACTCGTAACAGTCTTCGCTCTCACTGCCATAGGGGTGCATCAGCTCATCTACGAGCTGGAAGACCTCCCTGGAGAAGGTGTTCAGCTGTCCACGTAGTTCCCGGATCATGATGCTGCGCATGATGTTCTGGGGGCCGATGGACTCCATTTCCTCCATTTCGGAAATCTGGTTTTGAATTCGGATGTTCTCTTCGGCATCCTCCTCAATCTGAGGAATGCGAAGTACTGCCAATGAACGAAAATGCATAGTTAATTCCCTTTCTGTCTGTAATAGGACAGATGGGCAACCAAGATCACTCTCAGTTGCCCATCTTATTGATGTAATTGAATGCCACGGCTTATATAGCCGATGGGCAACCGATAGTTGACACCTATCTTCTCTTTCGTGTCGGGTAAGAGAGCACCACATACTCATCTACACCCGGAACCAAAGCAAGAGATCTGCCATTATCCCACCGCATCTGTAGCTGGCAGCCATCATCCACATGGTCG